>PWGT01000230.1 GCA_003554535.1 Syntrophomonadaceae bacterium
CCAGCAAATTATCTTCATCTTCTACCGGTACAGCTACATAGAACATATCTGTGTTTAAGGTATCCGAGTAGCGGATAGTGTGTCCTTTTTGGTTGCGAGATAATTGCTGTATTTCAGGACGCTCCAGGTGATTTTCCATATAGGCGGCTTCAGCCTCAGTATCACTCCAAACAGTGCCTTTTGGTGAAATTAATGTGATGCGGGCATTAGTTTTTTCTTTTAAAACATTTGTAGTGTCTTTCAGTTCTGATAAAGAGGGTTGCTTGCTTTCATCTTTTGGCAAAAAAGGCTTAAGCAGCTCTCCTGTGATGTATGCTTCTTCGCTAAGCCTTTCTTTTAAGGTATCTAAATAGAAATCACGTACAAACCATGAGAAAACAACACCTAGTATCAAGACTATTAATAGCGAAACTAGAAAGTATGAAGTAAGTAGTTTACTTTTTATGCTTTTCATTATTAATCACTCTCTGTAAACTTGTAACCTACTCCTCTAATGGTTAACAAGTAATCAGGATTCCCTGGATCTTCTTCAATCTTTTGCCTTAAGTATCTTATATGAACATCTACTGTTCGAGTATCTAACGGAAAGTCGTACCCCCAGATTTGGTTTAGAATTTCTTCTCTACGAAATACTCTCCCGGGTGAAGAAGCCAGCATGAACAACAATTCGAATTCTCGGGGTGATATATTTAAACTCTGCCCTTCTTTTAATGCCATGTATTTGTTTTTGTCAAGGTATAGCCCTTTTCGGTTTATCACTTTTTTATCAGGGGCAATTTCGGGTTGAATGTTCTTGTGATTTCGTAAGTTAGCTCTAATGCGGGCTATCAGTTCTCGAGGAGAAAAAGGTTTAGTAACGTAATCGTCAGCACCTATTTCAAGGCCAAGTACTTTATCAACTTCTTCATTTTTTACTGTGAGCATAATTACGGGTAGATTTGTTGTTTGCGGATTGCTACGCAAACGGCGACAAACTTCCAGGCCGTTTGGTTCGGGAATCATCCAGTCCAGCAACACTAAATCTATCTCCTGACTAAAAACCTTTTGTAAAGCCTCCTCGCCAGTAGATGCTGTATCAAAGGAAAAACCTTCATTTTTCAGGTTGTATGAAATAAGCTCCCGAATGGATTCCTCATCGTCCACAATAAGTACTTTAACCATGATTGCACCTCACAGTAATTATTAATCTATATTTATTTTATCTTTAAATGTATAATAAAACAATCAATCGTTAATTTTTACTCTTTCGCCGCTTACCAAGAAGATGACTCTTTCCCCTATATTTGTGGCATGATCTGCTATTCTTTCCAAAGAACGGCTGACAAAAAGTAACTGAGTGGCTTGATTTATAGTGCTGGGGTTTTCCATCATCAGTACAAGTAATTCCCGAAAAACTTGATTATGCAAATGGTCTACCTTGTCATCATTTTCTCCCAATTGATAAGCTTGTTCTTTATTTTCTTTGACATATGCATCCAGAGCATAATGGACCATTCCTTGAGTAAGTTGAGCCATGTGAGGTATATCAATAAGTGGTTTGATAAGTTCTTCATCGCCAATTCTTTTAGTTACTTTGGCAATATTTTCTGCATAGTCACCCATTCTTTCCAGGTCAGTGATAATTTTTAGCGCTGCACCTATTTTACGTAAATCCTTGGCCATAGGTTGTTGGGTTGCTAATAACGATATACAGTTCTTTTCTATATCTAACTCCATTTGGTCAATAGTATTTTCAGTTTCTATTACTTCCTTCATTATTTCCAAGCTTTGATTAGCCAGGGCATCAATGGCTCTGGTGATATTTTTTTCTACTAAACTACCCATTATTATTATTTCTTGTGTAAGTGTATCCAGCGATCTGTTAAATTCATACCTCTGTTCCATAGGATCATCTCCTTTCTTTTTAACCAAAGCGGCCGGTAATATAATCTTCAGTACGCTTGTCTTCAGGATTAGTGAATATAGTTTCCGTATCACCGCATTCCACAAGTTCTCCGTTTAATAGAAACATAGTGCGGTCAGACAACCTCGCAGCTTGTTGCATGTTGTGGGTTACAATAACTATATGATAATCTTCTTTTAATTTTCGTATTAAATCTTCAATACGGTGTGTTGCAGCAGGATCCAGGGCAGAGGTTGGTTCGTCCATGAGTAATACTTCCGGGTTGTTAGCCAAGGCTCGTGCAATACATAACCTTTGCTGTTGCCCACCAGATAAGCTCATGGCTGACTGGTTCAGCCGATCTTTTACCTCTTCCCACAATGCTGCCTGTTTAAGGCTTTCTTCTACAATCTCTTCAAGGTGGCTGCGCGATTTAATACCGTGTATTTTAGGGCCGTACGCTACGTTATCGTAAATGGATTTGGGAAATGGGTTGGGTTTTTGAAAGACCATTCCTATAGATGTTCTTAGGTTTACCAAGTTAACATGGTTTTTTAATATGTCTTCACCATAAAATAAAACTTCTCCATTTACCCTGGCAGAAGGAACTAAATCTATAAGGCGATTTAAAACTTTTAAAAAGGTAGACTTGCCACAACCTGAAGGACCTATTACAGCGGTAACTTTTTGAGCTTCAATATCTACAGATACATCAGTTAAGGCTTGATCTTTCCCATACCACAGGTTAAGGTTTCTAATGTTGAGAACGTAGGCGTTATTATTTGCGTGGTTATTCATAAGGCTAATACCTCCTTGTGTTTAAATTTGTGCCCCTTTACGGGCTCGGTGGCGCCAGTATATAGCTGCCAAATTTAGGAGCATTACCATTGCCATCAATACCAGGGCAGTTCCGTAAGCGATAGGCCTTACGTCATCTACTTGGATGTGCTGGGTGGCCAAAATGTAAAGATGGTAGGGAAGAGCCATAAAGCGGTCACTTAAAGAACCTGGCAAATGAGGGAGGAAAAAAGCTGCTCCAGTAAGAATTATAGGAGCGGTTTCTCCAGCAGCACGGGCTAGTGCCAGGATAGAACCAGTAGCCATGCCAGGAACTGCATTGGGAAGAACCAGATTTTTTATGGTTTGCCATTTGGTAGCTCCCAGAGCCAGTCCCTCTATTCTAATGCTATCAGGGACTGCTTTTAGAGCTTCTTCAGAAGCGGTAATAACCCAAGGCAAACTCATAATAGCAAGGGTTAAAGCAGCGGTTATAAGGGAGGTACCTAGCTTAAGTGTAGCGGCAAAAAGACCTAGCCCAAATAAACCGTATACTATGGAAGGAACACCTGAAAGATTGCGAATGCTCAGTCGAATTATACGAATAATCAGCCCTTGCTGAGCGTATTCGTTTAAATAGATGGCCGCACCCATACCCAAAGGGACTGATATAAGCACAGTTAGGGAAGAAACATAAAAAGTTCCCACTATTGCCGGGAAGATTCCGCCGGCAGTCATATTTTGTTTTGGTGGCTGGGTGAGAAATTCCCACGAAATAGCCCCTATTCCCAATTCAATTATATTATACATGAGAACCAAAAGAGTTGCTCCGGTAAGCAACATAAAAAAAGAGGAGAGAGCAAAGTAAAAAAATTGTTCCCATTTTTTGGAGTTATTCACCTTGTTTCACCTCCTGGAAGCGATGAAGCATAATATCTGCTACCATGTTAACTGCAAATGTCATAACGAAAAGGATTACACCTAGCACAAACAATGAGTGATAGTGTAGGCTTCCCCATGCTACATCGGACCCCTCAATTGCAATGTTAGCGGTAAGAGTTCTCATGGATTGCAGAAGGGTTGGAATAGGAATATTTAATATATGGGTGATGGGCATGCTTAGTGCATTACCAACAGCCATAAGAACTGCCATGGTTTCTCCTACTGCCCTGCCGAAACCCAACATAATTCCGGCAATTACACCTGAACGTGCAGCGGGGAGAATAACATACCGTACCGTTTCCCACTGGGAAGCCCCCAGCGCGTAAGAAGCTTCCCGGTATTCCTTAGGCACTCCGTTAAGAGAATCCTCTGATATACTGATAATTGTTGGTAAAGCCATAATCCCCAGGATTACAGCGCCAGTTAGACCTAAAAGACCGGACGACAAGCCTAAAACTTTTGCAATAAATGGACCTAAAACAACTAGAGCAAAAAATCCTAATACTACAGATGGAAAGATAGCCAAGATTTCCACAACAGGTTTTAAAAATTCTTTTATCCGGCGAGGTGCTACTTCACTAATATAGATAGCGGAGAAAACTCCCCAAGGCACTGCTAAAGTTAAAGCGCCTACTGTAATGAAAATCGAAGAGAGAATAAAGGGCAGGGCCCCGTAGCCTGCTTCTATGGAAGAACCAGGGTTCCACCGGGTTCCGGTCAAGAATTCTAGTAACCCTATTTCTACAATGGCAGGCCATGCCTTACTTATCAGGAACCACATGATTATGAGCAGCAATATAATTACAAGCATACCGCAAATAAAAAAGAATTTTTCTATAAGGAAGTCGTAAAAGTTGCTTTTTCGGTTTTTTTCAGTTAGTCGTTGCTGCATGTGTTTGGCTTTATCCTTTTTATTTTTTTGATAAGTTTTTAATGAGGGCAGGCCTAATTCTGTTTGAGACAAATTTTCTTCCTCCCTCCGTTTGATTTGTGTGTTGTGCGCTTAAAATGTTAAGGTAACAAAAATAAACATAACCAGGTATATCATAAAAATTAATTTTAAATAATCTTTCTTTTTTTAATATTAGTAGTTTTGACTTGCTTCAGCTTCTTGAAAAATATCCTGATTAATCTTTTCGTGTTCAGGGGTTATTTGATAGAAGCCTGCTTCTTGAACTATTTTTTGCCCTTCGTTGCTTAAAATCCATTCCAAATACTCTTGTACTTCACCCTCAGGTGCTCCGTTAGTATAGAAATAAAGAGGGCGAGCCAGGGGATATTCACCAGTATTGACTTTTTCTGCTTCAAGAGGAGTTACGTAAGTGCTGCCTTCTTCTGAAGATATTTTCAGGGGCTTGATTCCTTCGCGAACATAGCCCACTCCTACATAGCCTATACTGTCCCGATCTGTTTCAACGCTGTCAGCAATGGCAGAAGTGCCTGGCATGAAGTGACTGTCTTCATAAAAATCTTCGCCGTCCATTACATTTTCGTTAAAGAAAACGTAAGTCCCCGAGCTTGATTGGCGGGAATAAATAGAAATATTTCCGCCATCTTCCCAGCCTAAATTGCTCCAGTCTTGAATTTTGCCAGTAAAAATTTCTTTTAATTCATCAAATGAAAGTTTTTCTATGGGGTTTTCATCGTTAACTACCACTGCAATACCATCTTGAGCCACTATAAATTCAAATACTTCTACTCCTCTGCTTTGGGCATCTTCTATTTCCTCCTGAGTCATGGCACGGGAACTTTGGGCGATATCTACGTCGTCGTTAATGATTGCTGATATACCTGTTCCGGAACCGCCGCCTGAAACAGAAATAGAAGATTCCTGATTTACTTCTTCCATGTAATATTCGGCCAAGCTTTGTCCCATATTAACCATGGTGTCAGAGCCCTGGGCTTCAATATAACTTCTTCCACTGCTGTCTCCACATCCCGTTAAAAGTATAGTTCCTGATAGAAAGATTGCCCCCAAAAATAAACCTGTTTGCACTGATTTTCTCATTTAAAATGCCTCCTTTAATTTAAGTTTGATTATATTGTAGCTTGCTTTTGTTAAGTCAAAACTAAATCAAGGTTAAGGTTATGTTAAAATTTTATCTTTTAAAAATTACATAGGAAGGAGTACGTGTAGTACGGGACAAGGGATCTGTCCCCGCGTCCTAGTAATAAACTTAAACTTATGCCGGGTGGTTTTACTTGACTGATTCTGTCATGGGGAGTCTTTTTTATACTTACTTTTTTGTTATTAGCTGGTAGAATTAGTTAAGAGGTGAAGGCTGAATTGCTATTGCGTAATATAAATCTAATTGAAAGGGGGGAGTCAAAGTGAGCGAATTTGAATGCGAGAACAAACCTTTGCGTAACATAAGGGTTACAGGAACTGCTAAGGTTTCGGCAGAACCGGATTTGGCGATTATAACTTTCAATATTTCTAGCAAAGCGACTCAGTATAAAAGTTGTATGGATATTTTATATAATAGGACTCAAAGTTTGCGAGAGGAGTTGGTTTCAGTAGGATTGGGAAGAGCTGAAATTAAGACTACTCGATTTAATGTTGATACAAATTATGAGTATGACAAACAGATGGATAAACGCTACTTTAGGGGGTATAAAGCAACTCATGATCTGAAAGTGGAATTTCCTTTTACGCCGGAATACCTGAATCAGGTGCTAAATGTATTAAGCTACACGGAAACTCAGACTTCTTTTAAAATCTCTTTTAGAATATCTGACCCCGAACCGTTGCGGCAGCAGGCGTTGGCTAATGCCATAAAAAACTGTAAAGAAAAGGCAGAAATATTAACTCAAGCAGCCGGAGTAAGTTTGGAAGAAATTATAAGTATAAATTACAGCTGGGACGAGGTTTATATTAGACCTGCTCGTGAGCTATGTGAAGTAGAATCTCTTGCAAGTGAGGCTGCTTATGATATTACTCCTGAGGATATAGATATTTCAGATACAGTGACAATCAACTGGAGCATTAAGTAATTGTGGAGGCTGGGCGGCTCTATTCAGAAGAACAGTTTTAAATGCACGATTTAAATAAAGAGGTTTTGATTAGTAAAAATCTGCCGGGATAAATTTGGGTTAATATCCCAATATCCCGGCAGGATTTATTGTAATAATAACTTGGAAGTGAATTTAAAGAATTACTTTTATTATTTTAGCTCATTTAAAAATTTTTTTTTGATCTTGGCTTTAGACAGGTTCCAAATACCACCATTCATGGTAAAATAATATTAATCCCCGAATACAATTAAAGAGGGGCAACCGGAGAAGGCATTTAGGGGTAGGTCCATTATTCTTATCTATTGGGAATTTTGTTTTGTTCCACTCTGTTTCTTTAATGACTTGGGACAAGGGACCTGTCCCCGCGTCCCGGGAATATGATTTAAATGTTTAAATTTAAGAAATGAGGTGAAGAAATGAGTATTCACGGGACAATTGATACGGTAGCGGTTAGTTTGGGTTCTAAGTTTATGCCCAAATATTTTCGGGAAGGTGCAGAATCGGCAAGCTTAGCTGATAATCTGGCGGGGGTAAACTTAGAGTTGCCGGAGCTGGGTGGCGAAGGAGACTATGACCTTACCGCTTCCACTCTGGTAGGTGAGCTGAATGCGGGGTTTCGTTTGGCTCAATGGATAGGCGAGGATGCTCCGGCAGTCATCTATCATCACGGTGCCAGCGAAACACCTTTTGATTACGGTTTTAAGGGCATTTTTCCCCTCCGAAAGATGAATATACCGGTCAATTTTTTTCTGGTTAGGGCCCCTTTTCATCGAACTATGAAGGAATTTCAGGCGGGTATTCGCAATCTGGCTAATGTGACGGCCATGCTGGCGGTATCAGTTTGCCTGATGGAGCATCTGGTGAAATATTGCCGGGGAAAAGGGGTGAACCGGGTTTTGATAGCTGGAACTAGTTTGGGCGGATTCATTACCAACCTGCATCATATCCACTATAACAGTGCTGACGTTTATACTCCTTTGCTGGCAGGCCTGGCTATGGATGACGCTTATCTAGTGTCGGACTATAGCAAAGCTGTAGATCTGCAAGCCAGAGAAAATTACTCCGGGCAAATAAAAGCCGTATTAAACTTTGAGGCAGATTTTGCGGCTCAAGATTACCACAATGTATTCCCCTTGTTGGCCCTTCATGATCGGTTAATCAGGTTTGAGCGACAAAAAGAATCTTACGGCGAGTGCCCCGTTGAGGTGATCAACAAAGGGCATACTACTGGCGCTCTTGCTTATGGAGAGCTGCGGCGGCACATCCTGAATTATCTTGGCACACATTCTGCTTCTCAGCAAAATGAAAAAGAAAAAGTAAGCTAAGGATGGATACAGGCAGCAAAGAAAAAGTCCCAAACTGATTAAATAAGAAATATGGGGAGAGGTGGTATATATTTAAAAACTTCTTTTTATATTTATTTATTAGAGAGTGGGTGAAGCTGGTGAACCAGCAACTTAATCAAAAAGCTTGCAGTTATATTAATCAATTGTGTATGGAAATACCAGAAAGATGTGTAGGCAGTGAAGGTAACCGGCGGGCAGCAGATCTTTTAGAAAGTTACTTGCAATCCTTTAACTTTGAAACTTACAAACCTTCTTTTGACTGCGTGGAATGGAGGGGAGGAGAAGCTACCCTGCAGGTAGACGGAGAAGACTTTTCCGTAATGGTAAGCCCTTATTCTCGCGGGGGAAAAGTGAGTGCCCCTTTAGTTACATTGTCTTCTGTGGAGGAATTGAAGCAAGTGGAAGGGGAAGGCAAGGTTATATTATTGAAAGGAGAAATAGCCCGGGAGCAGCTGCTTCCCAAAAACTTTCCTTTTTTTAATCTATCAGAACACAAAGAGATTATTGACCTACTGGAAAGTGGGATAGCCAAAGCAGTAATATGTGCAACCTCCTACAATCCAGAGATGGCTGGAGGGGTATATCCCTTTCCCCTAATTGAAGACGGTGATTTTGTGCTTCCTTCCGTATACACGACTGAGCGGGTAGGAGAGAGACTGGCCGCTCATCAAGGGAAAGATGTCTTGTTAGAAGTTGAAGCCACTCGGCAATCTGCCAAGGGATACAATGTGGTTGCTCGCAAAGGCAAGGGGAGCATTCCCAAAGTGGTGTTTTGCGCCCACCTGGATAGCAAGCAGGGAACTCCCGGGGCTATTGATAATGCTGCGGGTCTGGTAGCACTTATACTGTTTGCAGAACTGTTAAAAGATTACCAGAGCTCTTTAGCCGTAGAGATAGTGGCAATTAACGGGGAAGATTATTATTCCAATCCCGGTGAGGCGCTTTACATGAAAGAATTACAAAACAGTTCTGAAAGTATAATATTAGGAGTTAACATAGATGGGGCCGGATACATAAAGGGGGATACAGCTGTTTCTGATTATGATTGCTCTGCCGTGGTGAAAGAACTTATCAGCTGCTTAATTAATAAAACTCCTGGTGTTATCCAGGGGGAACCCTGGTATCAGGGTGATCATGCCTTGTTTATCCAAAATCGTATTCCCGCTATGGGAATTACATCGGAACGAATGAAAGATGTTCTTGCAGTTTCCCACACACCTAAGGATACCCCGGATTTAGTAGATTGTAATAAACTGGTAACGGTTGCAGTATTTTTATATAACCTTATGCAGGAGTTGGAAAAAACCGGGACGCGGGGACAGGTCCCTTGTCCCAAAAACTAGGGACAAGGGACCTGTCC
>PWGT01000037.1 GCA_003554535.1 Syntrophomonadaceae bacterium
ATATTCATCGGCGATACCCGGAATCTCCCGGTTCATCAGGGGAAGAAGCACCTTGCGGCCGATCAAACGGCTGTAGCGTTCATCCCCCGGATGCACGGCTACTGCCGTATCCCCCAGCATCGTTTCCGCCCGGGTGGTGGCTACCTCAACATTCCCCTCCCAGCCCACGCCGGGGTAGCGAATATGCACCAGGGAAGAGGCCTTGTCCTCATGTTCCACCTCGATATCGGAAAGGGCGGTCGAACAGCGGGGGCACCAGTTGATCATGTAATCCCCGCGGTAAATTAAACCCTGATGGTAAAGATCAACAAATACTTTACGCACCGCCCGGGAACAACCTTCGTCCATTGTGAAACGCTCCCGCGACCAATCACAGGAGCAGCCAAGACGGTGCAGCTGCCTGGTAATCCGTTCCTGGTAAGTATCTTTCCAGGCCCAAACCCTTTCCAGGAATTTTTCACGGCCCAGTTCACGGCTATCCACACCCTCTTCAGCCAGATGCTTTTCAACAACATTCTGTGTAGCAATACCGGCGTGATCGCAGCCAGGCAACCACAGGGTGTCATAGCCCTGCATCCTGCGGCGGCGAATCAGGACGTCCTGGACAGTATTGTTCAGAGCATGGCCCATATGCAAAGAACCGGTAACGTTAGGTGGTGGTATAACTATGGTAAAGGGAGTCTTGTCTGGGTTGCCGGAAGCATGGAAATAATTACCCTCGAGCCAAAAATGATACCTTTCTATCTCCACTGCATCAGGATCATAAACAGGCGGCAGCATGTTTTCAGTCATAATATCACCCCATCTTATCTCGCGTTTAAATGTGGCAGCTATAAAACCGTTTAGTTTCTATAACCAGTGCTAATCATTTGTCCCAGTCTAATAAATAGTATTATTTTACGCCCTGAAAGTCAATCCTGATAACATAATAAGCCCCGACAAAACTCATGTTTGCGCTGGTTTATTGCCGGAGCAAAGGAATCTATTCATTTAATGACCATACTATACTGTTAAACTTAATCGATCTCTTTGATAGATACAAAATAGCTTTTATCATCAACAATAACCCGGAAATGTTTTTTGCCGTCGTCAGGCTGGGTCACGTATTCTGCCAACTCTTGATACCACTTATCAAAACCATCTTTTTTTTCTTTTGCCTCTTCAAGCGTAACTTTTTTAAATGACAACCCATCTCCGGGTTTGGCTTGTCCTAAACGATATATTTCATAAGAGGCTGCTGTAGCAATTTTCGGATATCCCCCGGTAGTTTGACGATCCTTCATCATTATTATAGGCTGCCTGTGACCCGGCACCTGGATTGCCCCCAAAGGAATACCATCAGAAATAATATCAGCTTTATCCACATGCATAATTTCCGGACCGGTCAACCTGTAACCCATTCGGTCAGCCGCTTCGCTTATTTGAAAATCACCATCAAGAAAAGTTTTAATCCCTTCTTCGGTAAAAAAGTCAGTCTGCGGCCCCATAATTACATCGATCACAAAAGGAGGCTGATATAAAGGCCAGCGGTCTTCAGGCAAAGCTCTTCCCAAAGAACCATGCTCTTCGAGAACAGCTAATTCTTCGCCTCCTCTTAAACGAGCGCCTTCTACACCACCAATCTTGCCCCTTAGATAGGTAGATCTACTTTGCATTACAACAGGTACATCCAGGCCACCCTGTACGATTACGTACCCGCGCACCCCTTCAGTGATCCATTCTATTTCAACCTGGTCGTTGGCTTTAACGACAATTGGTTCATATACAGAATATTCCTGGTTTCCATTAACGTTAATAACACAGCGTCCGCCGGTAACAACCAGGATGGTATCTTGAAGAATTTCCAGACGGGGACCTTTCAATGTAAATTCTAAAGAAGCCGCATTGGCATCATTCCCCAGCATCAAGTTTCCCAGCCTGTAAGCAACCTCATCCATGGCGCCTGCCGGGGCCATTCCATAGCGTTGATATCCAAAGCGCCCACCATCTTGAACGGTAGTAAAAGGTCCGGGTTCCAAAACCTTGATTGCTTGCATATAATTCACCTGCCTGTAAGACTATTTTTGGGCATCTTACTAAATAAACAACTACCCGTAGGATTTAAATTCTTGCTCGCTAATCGGATAAAATTTAAGGTAATGGCCCGGCTTTGGCAAAAACGGGTCATCCTTGGTCGGATCGAATAATTTCAGGGGAGTCCGCCCTATTAAACGCCAACCACCGGGACTTTCCAGGGGATAGATACCGGTTTGACTGCCGGCTATACCAACTGACCCGGCAGGTATTTGTGTCCGGGGATTTTCTAATCGCGGGGTTGCTATTTGCTGTGACATCCCTCCAAGATAGGGAAAACCAGGCACAAAACCCAGCATATAGATTAAGTAAGCGGCGGAATGATGTATTTCAATAACTTCTTCAACCGACAGATTGTTATGCTCGGCAACATAATCAATATCCGGACCATATTCTCCCCCGTATACCACGGGAATTTCAAGGGTTTCCGGATTCGGGATAGCCACCTCTTGCAAATGCTCTTCAATATTAAGCAAAACACTTTTTAAACTTTCAAAATCCCAAACTACCGGGTCATAATAAACCAGCAAAGACCTGTACGTAGGAACTGTTTCCAAAAGTCCTTCAAGTTCACTTCCATGCCACAAGTAATAATCCGCCGCCCGGACCTTGGAGTTGATATCCGGATCGATCCTGTTTTCAAATTCTAATACCGCAGCTTGATCTCCAGCCGGCAAAACGTTAATATTCGACACATTCCCAGCCTCCTGATAAAATTTTGTTTCTAAGCGCACCCTATCATTCAACCAACCATTTCTACAGCGTTACAAAAAACATGGTCCAACACTTTTAACTTCACCACGAATTACTGCGCCAGTGGTTTAATCTCAACACCTTCTTCGTTCAACCGAGCTTTTAATTGACTGGTTAATGCTATTGCTTCCGGGTTATCGCCATGCACACATATCGTATCCGGGTTAATGTCAATATCCTCTCCCGTGATAGTCTGCACTTTACCTTCTTTAACCATACGCAGCACTCTTTCCACTACTGTTTCGGGATCATGAATTACAGAACCCTCTACTTTTCTAGAAACCAGCATTCCTTCGTTATCATAAGCGCGGTCTGCAAAACCCTCCCTGGCCACGGTCAGGCCTTCCTTATTCCCTGCTTTCTCCATTTCGGAAAAAGCAAGGGCAACAAAAACCAGGCCTGGATCCACCGCTTTAATAGCCCTGGCAATTGTGTGCGCCAGTTCACTTTGCACACTGGCCATATTGTTTAAAGCCCCGTGCGCTTTTACATGAACCATTTTTACCCCGTTAGCCTGGCAAAAAGCCTGCATGGCACCAATCTGATAAATTAACTCATTTTCCAGTTCCTTTGGCGCTATATCAATTCTTCTACGCCCAAACCCAAAAAGATCAAGAAATCCCGGATGAGCACCAACCCCAACCCCATATTTTTTGGCCAGCTTAACTGTATAATCCATAATTTGAGGATCTCCAGCATGAAAACCGCAGGCAATGTTGGCTGATGAAATATTTTTTATCACCTGATCATCAGCACCTATTTTATAGACACCAAAGCTTTCTCCCATATCACAGTTCAAATCAATCGATTTCATTAACAACTACCCCTTTCTTTTGAAAATTGTTCCTTCAAGTTACATTCACTTTCCAACGAATAAGGTATGATTCGCCAAAGATCGTTTTAATCCCTGCTCATAATAACTCTTAAAGGCTGGGCATGAAATTGTCCTAAAACATTAACCATATAAAAATAGCCGGCAGGACCGCCGGCCAGTAAAGGTTCATATTAACAATTCACACAGTTGATTTTTCAATTAATACATATAAAGCAAATAAAAGCCTCATAAACATTAACTCACTCTATCTGGTTCTTTTAAACGCTTTAACCTTATTAAGAAGTACTACAATGCAGCCAGGGATTCATTCCAAACATCGGTTATAAACATATTTGCTGGAACATGTGTAATCATCAGTTCAGGCTTACTGTTTAAAGCCACCGCCTGAGGAGTAACTCCACAGGCCCAGAACATAGGAACCTCTCCGGGATTGATATCCGGAGGATCACCCCAATCCGGGGAACTGAGATCCCTGATTCCAAGACCTTCGGGATTGCCAATATGGGCAGGTGACCCATGCACGGAAGGAAAACGTGCAGTAACTGTTACTGCACGAGAAACCAGTTGTGAAGGTACCGGTCTCATTGACACAACCAGCGGACCGGAAAACCGTCCTGCAGGGATACAGTCTACTTCAGTTTTATAAATAGGGCAGTCTTTGCCCTTTTCAATATGCCTGACTGGAACGCCGGCATTTATAAGTGCTTCTTCGAAAGAAAAACTGCAGCCAATTAAGAAGGCCACCAAATCATCGCGCCACCAGCCAGTAATATCCTGTGTTTCCTCTATACATTCCCCATTTTTAAAAATACGGTACCCGGCGAGATCTGTTCGCAAATCAGCTCCTGGGGCTACGGTAAAAGGTTCAGGTGAACCAACCTCTGTAACTTCCAAAATTGGGCATGGCTTTGGATTGCGAAAGCAGAATAATAGAAAATCATAAGCATCTTCCCTGGGCAGGATAGCCAGATTAGCCTGGGCATAACCTAGCGCCCAGTTGCTAGTGGTGGCCACCAGGCCATCTCTGAACATCTGCCTGGCTTCCTTTGGTGTTATTTTTTCTTTATTCTCCTTATTCATCAAAATCCTCCTTATAATTTGATTCTATTCTTTCAAAATAGGATTGACTGTTTCGTATAATTCTTCCACCCGGTCAGCTATGATATGTAATGATTGGTTTAGGTCACTATAATTTAGTTCATTCTTTGGATCATTAAATTGATGTTCCTTAAAAGCTTCTTGGTAATCATATACTTTTGGTGGATTATTTAACTTGTTTAGTTTTTCCTTTATTTCTTTTTCCCGTGGGCTCCAAATATGATCCAAAGCATGGACCCCAATAGTATATGTAATGGGCCATTCGTTTACAAAAAACAAAACCCCGACATGAGCTTCCTCAGGAGGATATCCTTCAAATCCAAAGCAGACCCAATCCAAAAAAAACGGTTCCTCCATGTCGGGATGCAAAGCTTGAACTTTTTCTCCTGCATAAGGACCAACCCATTCCTGAACTTGAGGATATTTGTCTTTCAATTTATTTTTTGCAATTCTTCCTATTTCAGAAATAAAGCGAGGGAAAAGCTTGTCATACTCGCTTTTGTTCTCAACACATGCTTTTAACTTTTCAACATTTATGTCTTCCCACACCTGCAACAACCTCCTTGCCTGCCTGTTGATATGGCTGTGGAGATACCTTTTACCTTTGAATAGGCTCAGATCTCCACAGCCTTTTTCAAACTAAACTATTGCTCTGATTTTTTTTCAAAGTACCTACTGATCTGTGCTTCCTCCGGAGGCTTGGTCGTATAGCTTAAAACAGCCATTAATATAATTCCAACGAGAACTCCAACCCCGGTGGGGGGCGCCTCAACATCATATGGCCAATGACCCAAAATCGCTAAAGTTTGCGCAATCACAAATGTCAGTAGGCCACCGACAACGGAACCGATTGCTGCAGTTGTATTTGCTCTCTTTGAATACAAACCCC
The DNA here is from genome assembly GCA_003554535.1 of Syntrophomonadaceae bacterium. The sequence continues at coordinate 5,649 of PWGT01000037.1, forward strand.
ATAGAGTGGGAGCAAAATAAAGGATGGCCAGCAAACCCCAGGCATAACCTGCGATAAAAGTTATCCATGCCCACCGGTATAAAGCAATAATTGCTACGAAAATCACCAAACCGATAGAAAAGTAACGAGATATTTTAAGTAGAGCATGGTCAGATATGTCAGGTTTAAAACCTTCTTTGATTACATTATTTGTCAAATAACTGGCACATAACTGGATTACACTATCGGTGGTTGATAAAGCTGCAGCAGTTAGACCAGCTAAAAATAGAGCATACAATCCTAGTGGTGCATACTCAAGCACAACAACTGCTCCAATGTGATCTCTCGTATAACCCATGGGCAACTCGGGATCAAAGGCAGCGCCCCATAACCCGAAAACAACGAATGTTAAATTAATAACTGCCAAAATAGGCCATGCATACATGTATTGCTTTAAAGCCACTCTTTCGTCTATTGCTGCGGATATCCTAATTAAGTATTGCGGATGAGCGGCTACCCCAAAACACCAGGTCAGGAAAAGGAAAAATATACCGATTGGGCCACCCATTCCACGCGTCAAAGCACCAAGTTCGGGAGCTCTATCTATGGCCATACTTGCCACATCCGTAAAAGCCGGACCTGTGATTACCATATACCCCGCAGCTAAAACTGATGCAGAAAAGAAAATGATCGCTTTGGCAATATCAGAGTATGCCACTGAAACAAGACCTCCAGCGGCAACGATAATTAATATACTAACAGAAGCAACTATAACACCCAGTGTAAAAGTTCCTTCCAAGGCGACGCTCCATACAATACCCATTGCCGTAAACTGAGCTACTAAGCCGAAGATCAAAGCGATAACACTTACGGCACTAATAAGTATTTCTAAAAATTTTGATTGATAACGATGCCTAAAAAAGTCAGCCGGGGTAGAATAATGTAATCTCTTATATCTCATAGCAATTATAACTGTTCCTACAGCCCCAAGTGACCAGAACATCGGCAACCACAGAAATGAAAATCCCTGAGAATAAACTCCTGAAGGAATGCCCATCACTGTAACAGCACTCAAATAAGTAGCTGTGTATGTTCCTACCAGGGGCAATATTCCCAGTCCTTTACCACCTGTAAAAAAGTCTTCAGCTGTTTTTACCCGTCTGGCATACCATAAGCCGACAATGATATAAGCTAAAATAGTCCCGCCAACGACTAAAGCACCAAGCCAAACTATCATAATTTTACCTCCTTAGATTTAATCCTGGTAATAAAATTTAAGGTAAATATAAGTTACAATTGATGGAGCTAACCAAGCAATAAACGCTACGAGAAGAAAGAGCATCGCACTAGTTACCAAATCCATTTTGTCACCTCCTTCCAAATTCAGATTATATTAACTAGGTGGATAATATTGCCGCAAACAAATTAGCATATATAGCATGAATAATCATGATACAAAATATCTGTCCGTCCTGTTAAATCAATCATTCTCCCCAGACTTTCTTAAAAAGCCTTAGAAAGTTACCTCCCATTATAGCTCTTGCCTCTTTTTCAGAATAATTCCTTTTTAAAAGTCCATCCCAAACATTCCTTAATTCAGCGCTGTTTTCAACTCCTTTGGGAAACTTGACCGGCCAGGGCATTGTGCCGGGCGTATGATAGCTACCGATCCCACTACGGGTCGTAAAAAATTCATAGGGCTGACCCTCAACAAAATCAGTGCCAACCCCAACTTGATCAACTCCGAGCAAATCTACGAGGTAATCTATATTATCCAAATATTTGTCAAGGTGCTGTTCAGACTCCTTGTCTGATAAAAAAGTCGGGAATGCATTAGCACCCACCACTCCACCTTTTTCCGCCAAAGCTTTCAAACATTCATCACTTTTATTTCGCGCCACCTGGTATAATGTACTCGGATTAGCGTGCGTAAAAGCACAGGGTTGCTCAGAATGTTCTATCGCTTCTAAAGATGTCCTTTCACCTACATGGGAGAGATCTATCAAGATATTAAGAGCATTGAGCTCTCTCACTAAATCCCTTCCAAAATCAGATAACCCTACATTACTCTTTTCTATACAGCCATCTCCAACCAGGTTGCGTTGGTTATATGTAATCTGAATTACATTTACACCTATCCTTTTATATAAAGCCAATAAATCCAAATTGTCTTCCACAGGCGAGGTGTTTTGAAAATTAAGTATCACTGCAACCTTTCCTTCTTGCTTCGCTCTTTCTATGTCTCCGGCTGTAAAAGCCTGCCGGATTATATCCCCATTCTCCCTAAAACATCTATACCAGCTTCCCAGCAAATCCATTGTCTCTCGGCAAGAATGGAGAGCCGTCACAGTAGTGCTGACTGCTGTTATCTTTGATTCTTTTAAGTACTCCATATAATCCCTGGTAAATAAGCTGTAATCCAATGCATTAATAACAATCGAATCTTCATACCCGTTACCCATTACCTATTCTCTCCTCTCAAGAATAATTTATACGATACACAAAGACCAAATAATTTTTTATTATTTGTTATTCTAAATTATCAGAATAGTACTGAGTTTTCACATCGAGAAAAACATTAATGAGCAGTCTCATACAAACCTAAATAACAACAGAATAATTATACTTTGCAACGATATGTTATTATTTTTAATTTTACATCACCAAAATAATAATGTAAAATGTCTTATTTGCATATTATTAATAGAATATCTCGATTTTTATTAGTTGTTTCAATTTTACTAGTAATATGTGATGGTTCAATATAATACATATCGTAATTGTATTAAAACAAAACCCACTAGTATACGCCTGTTAACAGCGTCACTATCAAAAAAAAAATGTACGCCGACTTAATGCGTACACTACAACCAATTAAGATGCTTTAGAATGCTAAAAAGAGTTTCAGTCAATTAACAAAGCTATTTAACTAACTACATCCAGATAAACATTCTCAAATAACCAGTATAAATATCTAAATTTCAGTCATTACAGGTTTTTTCACTAAAAGATCCTTTCTTAATATGGTCGGAAAGCTTTGAATTCTGCAGGTCCGGTTCAGAAAGGTAAAATTTGTTATCTTCAGTAACTTTTACAATATCTAACTGGACAAGAGTGTCAAAAACGTAAGGTTTGTAATCACGAACCTTAAACAAGCGCTCAGTCATTGTGCTATCAGCAACTCCAGATAATCCCAACTCCATCTTTGACCTGGCTTTATCAGGACCCACAGCATCATTAGCTCTAAATGTTTTAATTACGTAATTTATATCACGTCTCATCAGGTATCTAAACAGGAAATAACCCACAGCCAATATGGAAAAAACCAGAAGAAAAAATATTAAATAAGCCATTACTTACAAATACACTCCCAAAAAAACCATTTAAAATCCGTTGATCAGAAGTTACAGATAACCCTGTTAACTAAATAAAGGATAGCAGCAATAGGCTGTGGATATGGTTATAAAAAAGCAGTTCAAAAAATACACAGAAGATACTTCTCTAGCAACCATAATCAGCTTGCTGAGCAGGCTGTTATTGTAACAGCAATTAAATACCTCTTATTGAGGAGTTTGGGCTGATTCCCCGAAATCCTGTCCGGCTCC
>PWGT01000180.1 GCA_003554535.1 Syntrophomonadaceae bacterium
AACCTATTCCCACTCTTTTAAACCCCTTACCCAGCGTAGATCTGGTTACAGGTAAAGAATCTAAAGCGGCAGTTGAACGCTCCGATGTTTGTGCGGTTCCTGCAGCTTCAGTAGTAGGAGAAGCAATAGCTGCCTGGGAACTGGCGTTGGCTGTGCGGGAGAAGTTTGGCGGCGATTCTCTCTCAGAAATGATAGCTAATTATCAAATGTTCTTACAATCAACTCAGAAGTATCCTTTTACTGATTAAGGAGATTCATTTAAAATGGATGAAGTAAAAGTAAACCTGGATGAGCAGGCATACCCTATTATTATAGGAAACGGGATCCTGGTGGAATCTGGTTTCAGAATCAGGGAATTTGTTAATGGAAGTCAATTATTGCTTGTCTCAGATCTTAATGTTTACGAGCATTATGGAGAAGTTGTAAAAAAATCTCTACAAGATGCTGGTTTTGAAGTTTTTGCAGCCCCAATGGAACCAGGAGAGGAAAACAAAAACCTGTCTACTGTGGAAAGTTTGTATGAAAAATCACTTGATGCCGGACTGGATCGGCATTCGGCAATAGTGGCCCTTGGTGGTGGTGTGGTGGGTGATATTGCTGGCTTTGTGGCAGCAACTTATTTGCGGGGGGTTCCATTTATTCAGCTCCCCACTACTCTGCTGGCCCAGGTTGATAGCAGCGTAGGAGGTAAAGTGGGGGTTAACCATCGGCGTGGCAAAAATTTAATAGGGGCTTTTTATCAACCCCGGTTGGTTATTATTGATATAGAAACATTAACCTCTCTTCCCCAAAGTGAGTTTAAAGCCGGCCTGGGAGAAGTTGTTAAATATGGCTTATTAGGGGATAAGGGTTTCTGGAATTGGCTGGAAGAGAATATCCCTTTTTTATTGAGAGGAGAAGGTGACAGCATCTTCTATGCCGTAAAAGCTTCTGTGGAAAATAAAGCACGGGTGGTTGAACTTGATGAAAGAGAAGAGGATACACGACGTGTTTTAAATTTAGGGCACACTTTTGCACATGGCCTGGAAGCCGCTACGGGTTACAGTTATTATTTGCATGGAGAAGCAGTTCTCATTGGTATTAATATGGCAACTTTACTGGCAGAAAAACTGGACCTTATTGATGCATTCCAGGTTGAACGTATTCGGAACGTTTTGGAACAAATTGGTTTCAAACCACCGCCAGAGTGGCTGAGTGTGGATGAAGTCCTGGCCAGGCTAGTTTATGATAAGAAAAGGGAGGGTAAGAGTGATGTATTCATCCTCCCAAATTATAATGGAAATGCGGTCGTATATTATGACCCTCCTCCCCAATTAATACGGGAGGTAGTAGAAAATTATCTCTGCTATAATTCCAACTAAAGAATAATTACAAACTGATAAATTAAGTATGGAGGGTTTTTGTTTTGGCAAGTGAGCAACAATTGTTGCAAACATTAAAGAGAATCGATGGGAAAGGTTACAAGGCTTATAAAGACATTCAGGGAAATTATAATTTCTCCTGGTTCCATTTATATGTTGACCATGTGCAAGGAGATCCCTTTGCTTCCCCTTCCTTGCTTCGGGTTAGAGTCCCGGCGAAGCAAGCGGGATTGCCTGAAAATCTTTTTCATAATCGGGTTAGAAAGGTTGCGCTAGAAGATTACCTCACTCGCAGTTTTGCGAGAGAGATTAGAAAAGTTTCTAGCCAAAAGAGAGGAAGCGGTAAAAGTGGAATGCTGCTCATAGACAGTTGTGGGCAGGAGATTCTTGAAAGAACCTCAATGGTAGTAACCAGTGATTATGTTGAAGCCAGATTTAGTGCTGGTCTGCCTGCACGGGGGCGTTCAGTTTTGGGCAAAGAAGCAGAAGAGATGTTTGCCCGTGAAATTCCTTCTGTAGTAAGGGGAGCATTGCTTTACCGCTCTTTAAATGAGAAGGAAGTGGAGCAGCATGTTAACAGGGCTGAGGATCAAGATTATTTACGCCGGATGTTGGCTGAACAGGGATGGATTGCATTTGTAGGAAACGGGGCTGTTTTGCCCCGGAAAAGCGGCGTAAGTGATAAACCCCTTCAGGCAGAAGGATTGGTGCCTTTTGAATCACCCTCTTCTCTTGAGGAAGAAGCGGATTTGCCTCATCAAGGTAAAATCAAAGGAATGGCAGTTCCAGAAGGCGTAACCCTGGTGGTAGGTGGAGGATACCACGGCAAATCCACCCTCCTGCGGGCGCTGGAAAGGGGAGTATATAATCACGTGCCCGGTGATGGGCGTGACTTAGTAGTTAGCCGGGAAGATGCGGTTAAGATAAGGGCAGAAGATGGGCGCAGGATTGCCGGAGTGGATATTAGTCCTTTTATCAATAACCTGCCGCAAGGCATAGATACCCATGACTTCAGCAGTGAAGATGCCAGCGGGTCTACTTCGCAGGCAGCCAATATTATGGAATCATTGGAAGTAGGCACTTCTATGCTAATGTTGGATGAAGATACTTCTGCAACCAATTTCATGATCAGAGACAGGCGTATGCAAGCCCTGGTTTCCAAGGATAAGGAGCCTATCACCCCCTTTATTGATAAGGTTAAGCAGCTTTATTGGGAAATAGGGGTTTCCACCGTAATTGTGGTAGGTGGTTCCGGAGATTATTTTGACGTAGCAGACCTGGTAATTATGATGGATGAGTACAAGCCCCACGAAGTGACATCAGAAGCCAGGGAGATTGCTTCTGATATGCAGACGCACCGCAGAGAAGAAGGCAGTGAAAAATTTGGCACACTTCCGCGCCGCTATCCCCTTTCTCATGGCATGGAGCCTCGCAAGGGGAAGAAGATCAAAATTTCGGCTAAAAGCTTGGATGCTATCCAGTATGGCCAGCAGAATATTTACCTGGGATATGTGGAGCAACTGGTTGATTTCAGCCAGACACGGGCCATTGGTGAAGCATTATATTATTTGTACCGCAAAGGTTATTTAAAAGGCAACCTGTCTTTGCGTGAAGTTTTGGAAGTTTTGATGGAAGAATTAGAAAAAAATGGTCTGGATGTTCTTTCGCCTTACCGGGAGCAACACCCCGGTTATATGGCCCTGCCAAGAAAATACGAAGTAGCAGCAGCGATTAATCGCATGCCCGACTTTAAGGTAAGGCTATCACGAAATTCTTAAGGTTTTTAAATATGGATTGTCAACCGGAAAGAATCCTTGTTTATATGAGGTTATTTAGTTAAAATGAATGATAATAACATTCAAGCAAAAGATGAGGCAGGAGGATTAATAAATTTGTCGGAAGTAAATCTGGAAGAAGTACGCCAGAACAACAAGGCCCGTATTTTTATAGAAAAAGCCAATGATTACCTGGGCAAACTTGGTTATACCGAACATGGCTTCCGGCACACGGAACTGGTGGCCAAAGTAGCTCGGAACATATTACTGGATTTAAAGCATTCCCATCGTCAGGCCGAACTTGCGGCTATTGCCGGCTATTTGCATGATATTGGGAATGTGGCTGGTAGAGAGGGACATGATCATTCGGGTGCCTTGATTTCCATGGAGATTTTAGAATCCCTGGGAATGCCCCCGGAGGAGATTGCTGAAGTGGTTGCTGCCATTGGCAATCATGATGAAGACGAGGGAAGGGTTGTTAATTGTGTGGCTGCAGCTTTGATTTTATCTGACAAAACAGATGTTCATCGCAGCAGAGTTCGCAATCCTGATTTTTCTACTTTTGATATTCATGACCGGGTTAATTATGCAGTTAAAGATTCCCATTTAAAAGTTGATCGAGAGCAAGGGATAATAACCTTGGGTTTGAACATCGATAAAGATATTAGCCAGGTCATGGAATACTTTGAAATTTTTTTATCCCGGATGATAATGTGCCGCAGAGCAGCAGCCTTTTTGGATACCCGCTTTGGCTTGATAATTAATGGTGCTCAGTTGTTATAGATAAAAAAAACTGTTAAAATGAATGATTAAAGGTCGTTTGAATATATTAGCAATATATTAATTAAATTAATTTTACAGAAAAAGAGGGGAGCATGATGAAAAAACCGGATTTCAAATGGATTGCCGTGTTGCTGGTAATATGTATAGCAATGCTGGCAGCTGCCTACGGAATTTTTCAGTACGCAGATCGGAACATTAATCGCGGGCTGGATATTGCCGGTGGGATCTATATCTTACTGGAAGCAGTGGATATAGAAGAAGGCAGGGAGGATGAGGCTCTGGAACAGGCTGTCACTATTATTCAGCATCGTATAGATGAACTGGGTGTGGTAGAGCCTGTAATCCAAAGACAGGGAGATCGCAGAATACGGGTGGAACTACCTGGTTATGAGGACGAAAGAACAGCCCGGGAAGTTATTGGGCGTACAGCCATGCTGAGCTTTATGGGACCTGACGAGGAAGAGGTTTTAACAGGTGAACACCTCGAGGATGCCCGGGCCCAGAGAAACCCACGGGATGGACAGCCCCTGGTAAACCTGGAGTTTGACGCTGAAGGGGCTCAATTGTTTGAAGAAGCTACAGCACGTTATTTGAACGAAGTAATTTTTATTTATCTGGATGATGAGGTGCTATCAGCTCCTGTGGTGCAAGAAGTAATAGACGGCGGGCAAGCCCAGATTCATGGTATAGAAAGCATGGATGAAGCCAGTGAATTGGCTACCATGTTAAGAAGCGGGGCTTTGCCGGTAGATTTAGAAGAACAAGAATTTCGCATGGTAGGTCCTACGCTGGGCGAGAGGACTGAAGATATTGGAATATGGGCTGCAGGTATAGGTTTTCTGGCAGTTATATTGTTTTTGGTAATATACTATCGGGCAGTAGGGGTTCTGGCTGGAGTGAGTTTGCTGTTTTACCTGGCGCTGGTTTTAGGAGTATTGACCGGTTTGAATGCAACCCTTACCTTACCTGGAATAGCCGGGTTTATACTTTCCATTGGCATGGCTGTTGATGCCAATGTAATTATTTTCGAGCGAGTTAAAGAAGAATTACGAGATAAAAAGACAATGCTTGCTTCACTTGAGTCTGGTTATAACAATGCCTTGAGCACTATTTTAGACGCCAATGTAACTACATTAATAGCAGCTATTGTACTTTTTGCCCTGGCAACTGGTCCCGTCCGCGGTTTTGCGGTTACTCTTTTCCTGGGCATTGTTTGCAGTTTAATTACTTCTTTACTTATTACACGCCTGCTGTTGAGACTGGCTTTCCGTAGTAGATTGATGCGCAGCGGGAATTCCCTGGGGGTGAAGTTATCATGATTATTCAACACCGCAAAAAGGCATTTATTATATCCGGAGTATTGATTTTAGCTGCGCTTTTTTCCATGGCGTACCATATGGTGGTCACTCATCCCGGGTCACTGGGTTTAAACTTGGGAGAAGACTTTGTTGGGGGAACTGTCCTGGAAATGAACCTGGGAGAGGAATTTGAAGTTGATGAGGTAAGAGAAATTCTGCAGGCACATGGACAGGAAGGAGCATCAGTTCAAAGAGTAATGGTAGAAGAAGATGATGGGGAACTGGTGGATGAAGGAGTCCTGATCAAAACAGGGATTATGGGTGAAGATGCCAGGGATGATTTGGTAGATTCATTTCGTGAACGCTGGGAAGTTCCTGCAGAAGAAACCCGGATTGAAAGTGTGGGAGCAGCTGTAGGAGCAGAACAACGCAGAACAGCTATAATTGCGGTAGCAGTGGCACTGGTAGGTATGGTAGCCTATATCACCTTCCGGTTTGAATTTAATTTTGCAATAGCTGCCATCGCTGCGCTGGTTCATGACGTGCTTATTGTGCTGGGTATATTTTCTTTGTTACAACTGGAACTAAATGAGCCCTTTGTGGCAGCTCTTTTAACAATAGTAGGGTATTCCGTCAATGACTCCATAGTTATAATCGACCGCATTCGAGAAAACATCAGATACCGTAGCAAAAAAGAATACCCTGAAGTGGTTAATCATAGCATTATGCAAAATTTAACTCGTTCCATAAACACTTCATTTACCACTTTGCTGGTATTGGCCGCGTTGATGGTAGGATTTTATGTTTATGTGGGCAGTTTTGATTTAATAGTGTTTGTGATAGCCATGATTATCGGGGTAATAGTAGGAACATATTCATCTATATTTATTGCTAGCCCACTGTGGCTTACTTTAAAAGAACGTCAATTTCGAAAGGCTGCTCAAGGGCAATAAAATGCAATAATTTTGAGATCACCAAAGAGGGGGAGATTCTATGCTGGGAAAAGCCAAGAACTGGCGGTTTCCAGAAAACAGGCAAGAGATTGTAGACGAGATTTGCAACACACTTAACATTCTCCCCCCTGTAGCCAGGGTTCTGGTAAACAGAGGTATTAGTTCTCCGGAAGAAGCCCAAGAATTTTTAAATCCTTCCCTGAACTCCCTGCATTCTCCCTGGATCTTGAAAGATATATCCCGGGCAGTGGAGCGTATATCGAATGCCTTAAAATCTGGCGAAAAAATAATAGTTTACGGTGATTATGACGTAGATGGGATTACATCCTCTGTTTTATTAACTTCTGCACTTCGTTCCATCGGAGGTTATGTGGAGTATTTTCTACCCAGCCGGTTTGATGAAGGCTACGGTCTGCAAAAGGAAGCCATCGAACAATTTTATGAGCAAGGCTATAATTTATTAATAACTGTTGATTGTGGCATCAATTCAAAGGAAGAGGTTAGTTTGGCAAGGGAGATGGGAATTGATGTGATAGTTACTGATCATCACTATCCTCTGCTGAAACTGGAAGAAGCTGTAGCTGTAATTAACCCTCTGCAGGAGGAATGTTATTACCCTTGGAAATCTTTGGCCGGAGTAGGGGTGGCATTTAAACTTATATGTGCACTAGCAGAAAAGATGGAATGTCCGCTGGATGCTTTTCAATACATAGATCTGGTAGCATTGGGTACTGTGGCTGATATTGTGCCATTGCGAGATGAAAATCGGGTGCTTACTGTCTTTGGGTTGGAAAAAATCAACCAAAATCCTCATCCAGCGCTCAAAATATTTATGGAGGTATTGGGAGTTAAGGATAAGAAATTGACTGCTGGCGATCTTGCTTTTATTCTAGCACCTTCTATTAATGCTGCTGGGCGGATGGGCAAAGCTGATCCTGCTGCAGCAATGTTTATGGAAGAAGACAGGGAGAAAATCCGAGAGTTAGCGGAGTTTTTAGCCACTGAAAATCAAAATCGCCGGCAATTAGAAAGTTCGATATATGCTGAGGCCAAAGAAATGATTGAAAATTTATATGATAATGATCCCCAGGATGTTATTGTGCTGGGAAAAGAAGGTTGGCATTACGGGGTTATTGGAATTGTAGCTTCCAGGTTGGTAGATGATTATTATTGCCCGGTGTTGCTTGTAGCCCTGGAAGGTAATGAAGGTAAAGGTTCAGCCAGGAGTATACCTGGTTTTAATATTACGGAAGCTTTAAGTGAGTGCGGTAGTTTACTGGACAAGTTTGGTGGACATGAACAGGCAGCAGGATTTAGCATTAAAGCAGAAAATCTGGGAGATTTGCGAGAGCGCCTGGCAATTTTGACCAGGGAAAAACTGACCCCTGAAGAAAAGGTGAAGCAGTTAAAACTTGATTGTGAGCTGGAAGGAAAAGAAATTGATCTGGAACTGGCCCGCCAGTTGGAAAAACTTTCTCCTTTTGGTATGGGCAATGAATACCCTCGATTTTGCAGCAGAGAATGGGAAATACAAAATTGGAAGCTGGTGGGGAAAGAGCAAAAGCATTTAAAATTAAACTTAAAAAAGGATAACAACAATTTACAACCCATACTTTTTTCTGGAAACGGTTATAAAGACAAAATCAAGCAGGGAAGAAAATTAGACCTGGCATTTATCGTAAAAAATGGAATCTGGCAAGAGCGTCCTATATTGAACGTCGAAATAAAAGATATGGCTTATTCGGATAGCTTGGTTTATAAGGGATGGGAATTAATTGATAGGAGAGGGGTTAATAAATTATCATATGTACAAGAGTTACTTAATTCTAAAAATGAATTGATGATTTATACAGGTGGCTTAAAGCAACAAGAGGAAATATTGCGCAGGTTGCCAGAAAGCAGCAAGGACAAAATTTGGTTTGTTTCCCCGCGTTTGAAGGAATTAGAAAGTGTTGAAAAGGGCAAAATTAACAACCTGGTGTTTTTTCACCTTCCCTTAAAGCCAGATATTGTGCATAATATAGTTAAAACCATAAAAACAATAAATAGCTTGAATATTCATCTAATTTACCATGAAAAAGATATGGAATTTAATAATCAGGTCATGAATGCTTCCTTGCCCACCAGTTATTATGATCTGGACAGATTTTGGGAAGCCATGAAGGGAAGAACAGGTAATAATAAAATCTTTGCAACAGAACAGTTGGAGGTCTTAACATCAGAATTTATGTTTACAGAAGCTATGTGTAAGCGCTGTTTACAAATATTAGAGGAACTTGGGTTGATTCAACCGGTAGAAGGTGGATGGCTTCTAGTTGTTCAAGGTAGAGATAGCAACTTATCTACAATTGATTTGGAAAGTTCGCCTACTTACTGCGAGTGTGTTGAGCTAAAAGACGAATGCCAGAGTTTTGAGGGGTTTTTACTGAGAAGTGATTTGAAGTCAATCAGTGAGCATTTTTTTATGGATAGATAATGATTGGCAGGCGGGTTAATTATGACTGTAGAGCAGAAAGAGATGTTAGAAGAACTAAAAAGTTCAATAGAACTCACCTATCCGGAATTGGAAACCCGGGATATGGTGCAGAAGGCTTATGATTTTGCCCTGCATGCTCATTCCGGGCAAAAACGGGTTTCAGGGGAGCAGTATATTGTTCATCCGCTGGGAGTAGCTAAAATACTGGCTGATTTGGAGCTGGATCCTGTCACTGTAGTGGGGGGCATATTGCATGATGTAGTAGAAGATACAGATATTACCATTGAAGATCTGGAAGAAGAGTTTGGCTCAGAAATAAGCCAGTTAGTAGACGGAGTTACCAAGTTAAGCCGGCTTGAGTTTAAGTCGAAAGAAGAACAAAGAGCAGAAACCCTGCGCAAGATGTTTTTGGCCATGGCCAAAGATATCAGGGTGGTGCTAATTAAGTTGGCTGATAGAACTCATAATTTAAGGACCTTGCGTTATCTGCATACTAATAAGCAAAAAGAGATAGCCAGGGAAACCCTGGATATCTATGCTCCTCTGGCTCACCGCCTGGGTATTTACAAAATAAAAGGGGAAATGGAAGACCTCGCTTTTAGATATTTGCAAGAAAAAGAATATTATGATCTGGTAGAAAAACTAGCCAAAAAACGGCAGGAACGTGAAGAGTTCATTAACGATTCAATAAACACTCTCCAGGAAAATTTGGAAAAGGTAAATATACCTGCTGAAATCCAGGGCAGGCCCAAGCACCTATATAGTATTTACATGAAGATGAAGGAACAAAACAAGGAATTATCGGAAATATACGATCTAACAGCTATCAGGATTATCGTAGATACGGTAAAAGATTGCTATGGAGCGCTGGGGGTTGTGCATACTTTATGGAAGCCAATTCCCGGGCGATTCAAGGATTTTATTGCCATGCCCAAGCCCAACATGTATCAATCTCTACATACTACTGTTGTAGGGGCCAAAAACGAACTTATTGAAATTCAGATAAGAACCTGGGAAATGCACAGGACTGCAGAATATGGAATTGCTGCACACTGGTCTTATAAAGAAAAAAGCAAAGATGAGCAAGAAGTAGCTGAAAAACTAACCTGGCTCAGGCATCTACTTGAATGGCAGCAGGATTCTAATGATTCGTTAGGGTTTTTAGATGATATCAGGCTTGACTTGTTTACTGATGAGGTGTTTGTGTTTACTCCCAAAGGGGATGTAATTGATCTACCTTCAGGGGCGATTCCCATTGATTTTGCGTTTCGCATTCATACTGATGTTGGTAACAGTTGCGTAGGTTGCCGGGTGAACGGTCGGCTGGTGCCCCTGGATTATAAATTACAAACCGGCGATATAGTGGAGGTTATTACAAGCAAGCAAGGTTCCCCCAGCCGGGATTGGCTTAAAATGGTTAAGACATCTACGGCTAAAAGCAGAATTAGGTCCTGGTTTAAAAAAGAAAAACGTGAAGAAAATATTGAAAGAGGAAAAGAGTTGCTTGAAAAAGAACTTCGAAGGCAAAAATCTGACCCCAAGCAGTTGTTAAAAGAAGAGTTTTTGCAGGAAGTAGGTAAGAGATTTAATATACAGTCGGCAGACGAAATATATGCAACAGTTGGTTATGGAGGAATTACAACTCAGCAAGTTATCGGGCGATTAAAAGAAGAATATCACCGTCGTTATGGTGAAGATAAAGAGCCAACAATACCAGAAATTAAAAAGCCCAGGAGAAAGGTATCACCTTCTAATCAGGGAGTTAGAATTTATGGTCTTGATAATATCATGGTAAGGTTTGCTAAATGTTGCAATCCGGTTCCTGGAGATAAAATTTTAGGTGTCGTTACTATTGGAAGAGGAGTTTCTGTTCACCGCCAGGATTGCCAGAATGTAAAAAGTGAAAGAGTTGATTCGGATCGATTGGTGCAGGTTTCCTGGGTAGAAAATTTCGATGCGTATTATTCAGTGGATATAGAGATTCATGGACAGGACAGGCCTAAGTTACTTGCTGATGTGATTTTCATGGTTAGTGAATCCAGAGTGAACATTACTGCAGTAAAAGGTAAAACTGATAAAAGTGGAAATTCTACAATATATTTGACAGTCATGGTAAAAAACAACGATCATCTTCAGCATGTTATGAACAGAATCAAGCAAGTTAAAGATGTTTACGCTGTGGAAAGAAGTTCTTCTAAGGGACAAAGTTAAATGTGAGGTGATTTTTATGCGTGCAGTAGTCCAAAGAGCTAAAGAAGCTAAAGTTACGGTAGAAGGAGAAATAGTAGGGAGTATTGGAAAAGGACTGGTAGTTTTTCTGGGGGTAACTGAAGATGATGAATATGAAGATTTGCGTTATTTGGCCAACAAAGTTTCGGCTTTGAGGGTATTTGAAGATGATGAGGGAAAAATGAACCTATCCGTTAAAGACATAGACGGAGAGGTGCTCTGTGTTTCCCAATTTACCCTTTATGGAGATGCTCGTAAAGGTAACAGGCCAAGTTTTATTAAAGCGGCAGAACCCCAAAAAGCAGATTCTCTCTATCAGGATTTTTGTGAGTATCTCCGGCAAGAAAAGGATATGACGGTAGAAACCGGGCAATTTCAAGCCATGATGCAAGTGGATGTAAGTAATGATGGACCTGTAACTTTGCTCCTGGATAGCCGCAAATTATTTTAAGTTTATTTAGGCTTAGAAAGGGTCAACTTTTTCAAAATGAAATAAACCCGGAAAGGGTTAAGATAATTGACCTAAAACCGGTTATAATATTGCCAGACAAGGGAGGAACAAGTATGTACAGCGAGCGTACTCATGGATGTGGTGAATTAAGGGCTTCTGATGAAGACAAAAAAGTGGTTTTGGCTGGTTGGGTCCAGCGCACACGTGATCATGGAAAATTGATTTTTGTGGACTTGAGGGATCGAACCGGAGTTATTCAGATAGTTTTTGACTATGATAGAGACAGCCATCTTTTTGATATTGCAGAAAAGATGCGCAATGAGTATGTAATTTCAGTAAACGGCACAGTTTGTAAACGTTCTTCGGAAACAATAAACCCCAAACTGCCTACGGGAGAGATTGAAGTTAGAGTTGAAGAATTGGAAGTTCTAAACGAGGCTAAAACTCCTCCTTTTTACATAGAAGACGGAATTAATGTTGATGAAAACTTGAGGTTGCGTTACCGCTATTTGGACTTGAGAAGGCCGGAAATGATGGAAAAAATTCAGTTAAGACATAGAGCAGTCCAGGAAGTTAGAAATAACTTGGATAAACAAGGGTTTGTAGAAATTGAAACCCCTGTGTTGACTAGAAGCACTCCCGAAGGAGCTCGCGACTTTTTGGTGCCATCCCGATTGAATAAAGGATCTTTTTATGCCCTTCCCCAATCTCCTCAACTTTTTAAGCAACTTTTAATGGTATCCGGTGTGGAAAGATATTTTCAAATAGCCCGCTGTTTTAGAGATGAAGATTTGAGAGCGGATCGTCAACCGGAATTTACCCAGATAGATATGGAAATATCTTTTGCAGATCAGGAGAAAATCTTCCAGATAGTTGAATCCATGGTCCAGCAGCTTTGGGAAAATATAAAAGAAGAAAAGGTTCCACCTTTCACCAGGCTTACTTATCACGAGGCCATGAACAGGTTCGGAAGCGATAAGCCCGACCTTCGTTTTGGAATGGAGATTGTGGATATATCGGGTCTGGCTGGTAAAAGTGATTTCAAGGTATTTAACCAGGCGGTGGAGAAGGGTGGAGTTGTAAAAGGTCTTCGGATTCCCGGGGGAGCTGACTTTTCTCGCAAGCAAATTGATGATTTAACAGTGAAAGCCCAGGAATTGGGTGCAGCTGGGCTGGCATGGATGTTGAATACTTCGGAAGGATGGAAGTCCCCCATTGTTAAGTTTTTTTCCCCGGAGCTACTGGAGGAAATTGCGAGCGAAATGGAAGCTGAAAAGGGTGATCTCCTCCTTTTTGTGGCTGATGAGTGGGGAACAGCTTGTGAAGTGCTTGGCCAGTTAAGGCTATTGTTAGGGAAAAATGTAGAAGATCTTTCTAAAGTAGAAAGCAAGTTTGTATGGATAGTGGATTTTCCTCTTTTGGAATATAGCAAAGAAGATGAGCGTTATTATACTATGCATCACCCGTTTACCTCACCAGTCGAGGAAGATCTGGAAGTAATAGAAAGTGAGCCCTTAAAGGTCCGAGCCCAGGCTTATGACCTGGTTCTGGACGGGGTTGAAATTGGCGGGGGTAGTATCAGAATATCAAGAAGGGATCTTCAGGAAAGGATGTTTAATATTTTGGGCATTTCCCGGGAAGAAGCTCAAGAGAAGTTTGGGTTTCTGCTGGAAGCTTTTGAATATGGGGCTCCTCCTCACGGTGGGATTGCTTTTGGCTTAGATCGTCTGATAATGCTTTTGGCAGGAGACCAGAGTATTAGGGAGGTAATTCCTTTCCCTAAAACAGCAAGCGCTACCTGCCTAATGACAGGAGCTCCGTCTCCAGTTGTTGCAGAACAATTGCGGGAATTAGGGATAGGCATTATTGAAGATAAAAAAGATTAATTAATTTGGCTTAGCATCTTGCTTTGCTTGGTCCAATATGCTATTATGTCTTTGAAAAGATAAAAAAACCCTGCTTTGCACGTGTAGACCGTGTCAGTTTTGAGCTAACATTAATATCACTGGGAACCTGACTTTACGGTTGGAGTATAAGCCTCCTTAGAGAGGACATACGAAGATCGTAAGAGGGTACCCACCTGAGGAAAGACCAGTTCAAAACAAACGGTTCACGGCACGGCGGGGATACTCCTTCCAAAATAATATTTTTTAGGTTTCATTAAAAAACCGGTTAATAAAGATTAACCGGTTTTTTAATTTTTTGAATAAAGCTAGAAGGATTTTGGTAATTTAGGGAGAATGAAATAAGTAAAGTGGGTAAGAGTGGATCAAAGTGGAGAAAATGTGGTAAAAAAGGGGTAGCCTTAAAATGTTCATGGGGGAGTTCTGGCATACAATAGATGAAAAAGGGCGCCTGACTATTCCTGTAAAACTAAGGGAAGGGTTGGGGGACAGATTTATTATTACTCGCGGTTTGGATACATGTTTGTATGCTTATCCCCTTGAAGAATGGGCTGAAATGGAAAAAAAATTAAAAAACTTGCCCATGACCCGTTCTGATGTCAGGGCATTTAAAAGATTGTTTTTTTCAGGAGCTATTGAGGTGGAACGAGATAAGCAAAATAGGGTGCTAATTGCCCCTAATTTGCGGGAATATGCAAAGTTGGAAAATGAAGCAGTAATTATTGGAGTTTCTGACCACGTGGAAATATGGTCAGATAAAATCTGGAAAGATTATAGCAATGAAGCGAATACTTCTTTTGAGCAAATTGCAGAGCAATTAGTGGATTTTGATCTTTGATGTTCAAGTAAATAGGGAAAATAAAAATTGCTTTTAATTGGGGGAGGTTGTTTATAAAATTCATAATCCGGTTTTGCTTCATGAAGTAATTCATTATCTTGCGCCACATCCCCAGGGAGTTTATTTAGATGCAACAGTAGGGGATGGTGGACATGCTGCTGCTATATGCAAACATTTAGGCGATGAAGGCTTTTTGCTGGGTATAGATAGGGACAAAGAAGCTTTGCAAAGGGCAGGGCATAACTTAAAAGAATATGCAGGAAAGTTTAAATTGGTAAAAGCGGATTTTAGTCAAATGAAAGAAATAGTTAGTATTCAGGGCTTGAAGCATGTAGACGGTATATTGATGGATCTGGGGGTATCAAGCTTGCAGATTGATAGGCCTGAACGAGGGTTTTCATACCAGCAAGAAGGCCCCCTTGATATGAGAATGGATTATGATTTGCCGGAAACTGCTGAAGAGATAGTAAATAACAGGAGCAAAGAAGAATTAGCTGCTATTTTTAAGAAATACGGAGAAGAAAGATGGGCAAAAAAGATTGCTTCTTATATCGAAAATTATAGAAAAGAGCAAAGGATACAAAATTCTGAAGAAATGGTGCAGATAATAAAATCAGCTATACCTGCAAAATACAGGCAAAAAGGAGGCCATCCGGCCAAACGATGTTTTCAAGCTTTGCGCATTGAAGTAAATAGAGAGTTGGAGGAACTGAAAGAAGCTTTAAACCAGAGTGTGGAGATATTAAAGACGAGGGGGAAAATATGTGTTATTTCTTATCATTCTTTAGAGGACAGGATGGTAAAACAATACTTCCAATCAGAGAGCAGTCAGTGCAATTGCCCCCCAGGATTACCTGTTTGTGTTTGTGAAAAAAAGGGAAGGTTAAAAGTTCTTACCAAAAAACCGGTAAAGCCTTCAGAAGAGGAGATTAAGAGCAATCCGCGTGCAAAGAGTGCACGTTTGCGAGTAGCGCAAAAAGAAAAGGGAGGTGAATAAACTGATGCAAGCCCAGAGATTAACATCGGCTCGTCCCCGGGAACAAATATCCTATCAAAATAATACCCGCTTACATACACAAGAAAAACCTTTTACTGCACAAAGAAAAGTTGCAGTTTATGCTATTATAATTTTATGTGTTATTCTCTCAGTATTAGTCATAACATTTTATAGTAAAGTGGTTACCACCCAGTACCAAATTTCTGAAACTGAAGCTAAAATCGAAGCCTCAATGCAAGAACAACAGGATTTGGAGTTAAAAGTTGCCAGGTTAAACTGCCTGGAACGTATTGAAGGAATTGCCCGAACCCAGCTTGGTATGATTGAAGAAAGGGAATTGGAAATACAGACAGTATCACATGAGGAAATAGCAGGGAGTCAATAAGGAATTGAGGAGGGGGAATTTGTTAACTCCTGCAGGTGCCCAGGTAAAGACCAGAAGAAGATTGCTGCTTTTGTTTATAGTTTTTGTGGGGTTGGTGGTGGCCCTGGTGGCCAGGTTGTTTTGGATTCAGGTGGTTCAGGCTGATGAACTTCACCAAAAAGCTTGGGATCAATGGAATCGAAGTATACCGGCCCAATCTCCTCGCGGGGGGATTTATGATCGTAATGAAAGGCTACTGGCTGGAAGCAGTACGGTAGAAACAGTAGTAGCATTACCCTCACAAATTGAGGATCCGGATTTAACAGCCAGACAGCTTGAGCCTGTCTTAGAGGTTGAAGCTTCTCGCTTGAAAGAACTTATGACCAGAGAGCGGGCAGCTGTTTATTTAAAACGTAAAGTAGATAACGAAGTAGCTCAAGAAGTCCGAGATCTTGAATTGCCCGGAATAGAGTTTACTACCGAAGGTGATCGGTTTTATCCGCATGGGAATTTAGCATCTCAACTAATAGGCTTTGTGGGTATGGATCAAGGGTGGACTGGTCTTGAGTTGATGTATGAAGAAGAACTGCAAGGAAAAGAAGGAAGGCTTTTTTTTCCTTCTGATGCCCGTAATCGCCCTATTCCTCATGAAGTAAGCAGGTTCGTTCCCCCTGAAGATGGCAAAGAATTAATATTAACTATTGATGAAACAATTCAGTATATTGTAGAGAGAGAGCTTTCGCGGGCCCTGGAAGAGTTTGCTGCCAAGCAAGCTCAGGCTGTAGCGGTAGATCCCAAAACCGGTGAAGTTTTAGCAGTGGCCAGCAAGCCTGATTTTGACCCAGAAAATTATGCTGAATATGATTCTAGCCGCTGGAGTTTGCCTCCTGTGACCAGTACTTTCGAGCCTGGCTCTACAATGAAATTAGCTTCGTTGATGGCTGCTATAGAAGAGGGAATTTATAATGCAGAAGAGGATTTATATTGCCCTGGTCACAAAGAAGTAGCCGGCACAGAAATTGGATGCTGGACTTCTCGTCGGGGAGGTCACGGTAGTATTGACTTTAGGGAGGCTGTCCATGGTTCTTGTAATGTTGGCTTTATGCAATTGGGTGAAGAGTTGGGTAAAGAGAAGTTGTTCTCATACCTGGAGAGATTCGGATTTGGTTCCAGAATGGGAATTGATTACCCCGGAGAAGGGGAGGGACTGGTTTTTCATCCTGATGCAGTAGGTCCCCTTGAGCTGGCTACAACATCTTTTGGGCAAGGTATTTCTGTTACTCCTTTACAACAGGCCATGGTTTTCTCGGCTGTGGCCAATGGTGGTTATTTGATGGAACCTTATGTTGTAGATAAGGTTAGAGATGGGGATGGAGAAATAGTAAGAGATAATGAACCCAAAGCGATCAGGCAAATTGTTTCTAACGACACAGCTCTTGAGGTGGCAGATCTCATGGAGGGAGTTGTGGAAGAAGGTAGTGGAAGAAATGCTTATATTGAAGGATATAGAGTGGCTGGAAAAACAGGTACTGCTCAAAAAGTGGGCCCTGATGGGCGTTATAAGGAAGGGGAGTTTATTCTTTCTTTTGTGGGGTTTGCTCCGGTGGAGCAGCCGCAGGTTCTTTTGTACGTTGCTGTTGATGGAGCGACCAGAGGGTCCCAGTGGGGATCTCAGGTCGGAGCACCTGTTTTTCACAGAATTATGAGGGATGTCTTAAATTATTTAGGCTTAGAGCCGAGAGAAGATACCCTGCTACCAGAAGGAGGAGTCTTAGAAGTTCCGGATCTAGTAGGTTTGAATCTTAATGAAGCAGGCTTGTTATTGGAGGATAAAGGTCTAAAGGTTAACCCTATCGGAGATGGAGAAAAAATAGTTAATCAGACTCCCAAAGGTGGAGCCCAAGTTCCACTGCAATCGGGAATAATAGTATACCTTGGGGGGAAGGAATTGCCTTCGGGGGAAGTAGTTGTTCCTGATTTAACTGGTGCCAGCCAAGAAGAAGCAAAGGAAGTGCTTAATTGGCTTGGGTTGGAGTTAGAATCTGAGGGTAATGGTGTAGCTGTTGAGCAGTATCCGGAATCAGGAACTAAGGTCAGGCCAGAGGATGAAATAGAGGTGATATTTAGGTTGCAGAATTAAGAATGTCTTATATGCTTGGTTTACTTGTTTAGGGTTTAGTATATAATAGACAATAGTTATAATGATTTTGGCTGTAGTGCTAAAAATTCGAAAGGAAGAAAAGATATGGGTGAAATGCCTGTAGAAAAATTACTGGAGTCATTGCTTGTAAAAGAAATTAAAGGCAATGTTGCTGGTAACGTAACCGGATTGGCCTATCACTCTGGAAAAGTGGAAAAGGGAAATCTGTTTTTTGCTCTTCCCGGAACCCGAAGCCATGGCTGGGAATATGCTCGGGATGCTGTGGATAATGGAGCCTTGGCTGTAGTAATAGATGAAGAAGCGCCTGAGCTAGATGTTCCCTGCATAAAAACTCCTGATATCAGGCTTGCAATGGCAGTAGTTGCTAATGCATTTTATAATAACCCTTCTACAAGGCTGCACCTTACAGGAGTTACCGGAACTAACGGAAAGACTACTACTACTTATTTAATAGATGCCCTACATCGTAAAAAAGGTTTTCAAAGCGGTTTAATCGGGACTGTGGATTATAAAATAGGCGATGAGGTTATGCCGCCTTTATCTACTACACCAGAGGCCAGTGACTTGCAAAGGTTATTTGACTATATGCTAACCCGGCAAGTTTCTCATGTGGTGATGGAGGTTTCTTCTCATGCCATGGACTGGCAAAGGGTTTCGGGAAATGAGTTTGATGTAGTCGTTTTAACTAACATTACTGAAGATCACCTTGATTTTCATCATAACTTTGAATCTTACCTGGAGGCCAAAACCAAATTGTTTGCTCAAATGGGAGGTTCTTTCACAAAAAGGGGCTACCCCAGGGCGGCAGTTTTGAACAAGGATGATCCCAATTATGATTACATATCTTCAAGAACTCCTGTGCAGCAAATAACTTATGCTGTAAATCAAAAAGCAGATATATATGCAGATAATATGTATGTAGGTTTAAAGGGAAATCATTTCACAGCAAGGACTTTTGCAGGTGATATTGATATAGAGTTGAATCTCAGGGGAATGTTTAATGTTTATAATTCTCTTGCGGCTTTTGCTGTTGGTTTAGCCCAGGGTATGGGTCTCCAGGAAATCAAAGAAGGGCTGGAGTCGGTAACCGGAGTTCCGGGAAGGTTTGAACAAATTGATTTTGGGCAGGATTATCTAGTGGTTATAGATTACGCTCATACAGTTGATAGTTTGGAAAACGTGTTACAAACTGCCCGCAACATCTTAGAAAATGGGCGATTAATTACAGTATTCGGTTGTGGGGGGGATCGAGATAGAAGCAAGCGTCCGCTTATGGGAGAGGTAGCAGGGAAATACAGTGAAAAGTGTGTAGTTACATCTGATAATCCCAGAAGTGAAGATCCCCAGGCAATAGTGGATGATATTCTGCCGGGATTAGAAAAAAAGGTTGATGAAAAAAATTACCATGTTATTTTGGATCGTTATGAGGCTATTAATAAGGCTATAAATTTGGCTCAAAAAGGCGATATTATTGTTATTGCCGGAAAAGGCCATGAAGAATATCAAGTATTTGCCGACCGAACGATAGATTTTAGTGATCGCCAGGTAGCGGAAAAAATTATACTTTCCAGGTGAAATAATAACTAATAAATTCTCGGAAATAAGTGGAGAATAATGATGGAGTTAAACTGTAAGGAAATAGCCCGGGTTACGGGGGGCACAATTATAAGTGGAAATCCTGACACAGTGATAAAAGGGGTTTCTATCGATACACGTACTTTAAATCCCGGTCAATGGTTTGTTCCACTCAGGGGAGAGAAAACTGATGGCCATTATTTTATAGCTGATGCATTTAAAAAAGGGGCAGCAGGGGCTTTTTATGATTATCCCTTTCCCCCTGATAATTTACCTGGGGTTATCATTAAAGTAAACGATACTTTGAAAGCTCTGCAGAAAATGGCAGAATACTACCGGCAAAAATTTTCACCGGTAGTCATCGGGGTTACTGGAAGTAGTGGAAAAACTACAACCAAAGATTTAATTGCTCAAATTTTAGGAAGGCATTTTCAGGTTTTAAAAACTGAAGGAAATTATAACAACCATATAGGTTTGCCTTTGACCCTTTTGAACCTTGCCCCTGAAGATCAGGTAGTGATCCTGGAAATGGCCATGCGCGGTCCGGGAGAAATTGCCCAGTTGGCCCAAATATCAAAGCCCCAATGGGGTGTTATAACAAATATTGGCGAAGCCCATGTTGAGCTATTGGGTTCGAGAGAAAATATAGCTTCAGCAAAAAAAGAGCTATTGGATGTTATGGGGGAAGAAGGCAAGGCTTTATTAAACGGTGATGATCAGTTTTTACAGGAGATAGGAAAAGAGTTTATAGGAGAAGTTTATTTTTTCGGATGGGGAGACGGAGTTGATTTTCAAGCAAGCGATTACAGGTTGGCTGAAGATGGAGTCTTCTTTAATGCTAATTTCCCGAGGGGAGAAAAGAAGGAGTTTTTTTTACCTTTACCGGGCAAGCATAATGTAAATAATGCTATGGTTGCACTGGCTTTAGGCTATATGATGGAAATAGATGTTACAGAGATGAGTTTTGATGCCCAGATTTTTCATATTTCAGAAGGGCGTATGCAAATAAAAACTTCTCCCAGTGGTGTAAAAATTATTGATGACACTTACAACGCAAACCCCAGTTCTATGCAAGCGTCTTTAAACGTTTTGAAAGAATTGAAACAGGAGGGCAGGAAGATAGCGATCTTGGGAGATATGCTGGAGTTGGGTAGTTACGCTGAAGAAGCTCATCGAGGCATTGGCAGAAATATTAAGAAAAATGAAATCAATTGCTTGATTACAATAGGTGATATGGCAAGCTATATAGGCAAAGAAGCAAATGGTAAAATAGAAAAAGTCTATTATTGTAAAAATAAACTGGAGGTATGGGAACACTTAAACCAGTTAGCGCCTGAAGAAGGGGATTGTATTCTACTTAAAGGCTCCAGGGGAATGAAGTTAGAAGAAATAGTAATGAAGCTTATGGAATAAGCAGATGATATTTTAGATGGTGATGGGGGGAAACAACAGATGGAGTCGGATGTTTTATGGATTATTCTATGGTCATTGATATTGAGCCTGGTTTTAAGTCCTGTTTTTATATATTATTCGAAGCGCTTGCAATTTAGCCAGAATATAAGAATTGATGGCCCCCAGAGTCATCTTACCAAAACCGGCACTCCAACCATGGGCGGAATTATATTTTTAGTGGCGGGGATTTTGCCGGCGATAATAGTAGATCTTAACCTGGGGATTATATTTTATTTATGTTTATTTGTTACTTTGGCTAATGCCCTGATAGGTGGTTTGGATGACTATGGTAAAATAGTCAAGGGTGCTTCTCTGGGGCTAAAAGCGAGGAGCAAAATAATAGGCCAAATCATAATTACTGCAATAGTAGTATATTATCTAAATATATTGGGTCATCCGTCAACTTTGGAAGTTCCTTTTACAGATGTTTCGTGGGATCTGGGAATATTTTATCCTGTTCTGGTATTTTTAGTTATATCGGGAACAACCAATGCGGTAAACCTGACTGATGGGTTGGATGGCTTGGCTGCAGGAAGTTCAATAATTGCATTAATGGCATTTTTAATAATAGCTGCTGTTCAGGGATTAGATGACATCGTTTTCTTTTGTGCAGGATTGATTGGAGCTAGTTTCGGTTTTCTGGTTTTTAATTTACACCCGGCAAAAGTTTTTATGGGTGATGTAGGTTCACTGGGTTTGGGAGCCGCTTTGGCAATTGCAGCTATACTTACCAAAAGTGAATTGTTGCTCATTATCATTGGACTGGTTTTTGTGGTAGAAACACTTTCAGTAATAGTGCAAGTTGTTTGGTTTCGCTTAACAGGAGAAAGACTTTTATTGATGAGCCCATTTCATCATCATTTAGAAATTAAAGGATGGAGTGAGTGGCAGGTAGTAATTGGATTTTGGGCACTATCTTTTATTGCTGCCATTGTAGGTTTGTGGGGTGCGAGCATTTAATAAATATTATTTTGTGGGAGTGTACTAATATTTGTTCCTGGAAAAAATACGTCATAAAAATATTTTGGTAGTGGGCATGGCTAGAAGCGGTGTGGCAGCAACACGTTTTTTATTGGATTTGGGGGCCCACGAGGTAATAGCCAATGATTTTAATCATATTAATAATTTGGAAGCTGAAGCAAAAGAGTTGGAGAAAATTCCTCAAGTTAAAATGGTTACTGGGGGACATCCTCTTGAATTGATCACTGATGACTTGTCTCTGGTGGTTAAAAGCCCGGGTGTACCTCCGGACTTAAAAATATTCCAGGAAGCACGTATGAAAAAAATTCCGGTTATTTCCGAAATCGAACTGGCTTACCCTTTTATAAAAGCGCCTATCATTGGAATAACGGGAACCAATGGTAAAACCACAACTACTAATCTTGTTGCGGAAATTTTGCAGGAAGGGGAGATCAACAAGGTTTTTAAAGCTGGGAACATAGGAAATCCACTGGTAGATGTTGCAGGTAAAGCAACGGCAGGTGATATGGTAGTTGCTGAGTTAAGTAGTTTTCAGCTAGATGACATAGCATATTTCCGACCTTTTATTTCGGTTATATTAAATATAAAAGATGATCATTTAAATTATCACGGTGACAGGAATAATTATATAAGGGCTAAGTCAAAGATTTTGGCAAATCAGGGTGGTTCTGATATAGCTATTTTAAATGCAGATGACGAATTGGTAATCTCGTTGAAGGAAAAGGTTTCAGCAACACCTCTTTTCTTTAGTAATGAACAATTGGTGGAAGGATTTTGTTTGAAAGATAACTGTCTGGGATTATATCAAAACGGTAAGTTTAGGGTAATATGTGAGGAAAAAGAATTACCCATGCCCGGCAAGCATAATCGGGAAAATGCCCTGGCGGCAGCGGCTGCTGCCTGGGGGGCAGGGGTTAACCTGGACACGATAGGTAGGGGGTTACATTCCTTTAAAGGTGTAGAACACAGGTTAGAATTAGCATGTGAAATTGATGGGGTTACATTTGTTAATGATTCAAAAGGAACTAATCCCGAAGCAAGTGAAAAGGCATTAGAAGCATTTCCGGGGCAGAACAAAATTATGATTGCCGGGGGCAAAGATAAAAAAGCAGACTTTCAAAGACTGGCGCACTCCATAGCAAACAACCAGGTTGAATTACTAATTCTGTTGGGAGAAACAGCTTTTCAAATTAAGGAGACAGTTGCACAACTTGGTTTTGACCAGGTGGAAATAGTAAACTCACTGGAAGAAGCTGTAGTTCGTTCCTGGCAACATTCTAAACCGGGAGATGTAGTTCTCTTTTCGCCTGCTTGTGCCAGCTGGGATATGTTTAAGGATTATGAAGAAAGAGGACGGAGTTTTAAAGAAAATGTAAAGATGCTGCCCACAAAACATGATTAGGGGGAGCTTTATGCAGGAAGAAAGAAAAAAAGAAGCTGATTTTACAATTTTCCTGGTGGTTTTGATCCTTATTGGTATAGGCTTGATTATGACCTTTAGTTCCAGTTATGTTATTTCAGAGGAAACTAGAGGAGACCCTTATTTCTTTTTGAAACGGCAAACCATGTGGGCCGTACTGGGGCTGATGGGGATGTACTTTTTTTCCAGGTTTGATTATCATTATTTAAAAAGGTTATCACCTATTCTAGTTCTAATTAGTTTTCTTTTACTTACAGCAGTATTTATTCCGGGGTTGGGAATAGAAATAAATGAAGCAACCCGTTGGATTGGGTTTGGTGGGTTTTCCATTCAACCATCGGAGTTTACCAAGTTGGCCCTGGTTATATTTACTGCAGCTTATTTGAGTAGTAGAAGTGTGGATATGGAAAACTTTTGGTCTAGCAGTTTTATTCCGTTGGGAGTAATGGGGCTTTCTTTTCTTTTTATTTTGGGCCAGCCTGATCTGGGAACAGGTTTAGTAATAGCACTGGGAACCCTCCTGGTTATTGTTGTGGCCGGTATGCCTTTTAAGCATTTAATAGCTTTGGGAGGTTTATCGGTTCCCGCAATTTTTGCCATGGCAATAAGCCAACCCTATCGATTGGAACGTCTTACTTCCTTCATAAACCCTTGGGCAGATCCTCAAGGGAGTGGCTGGCATGTAATTCAGTCACTTTATGCCTTGGGCCCCGGGGGCTTGTTTGGGGTTGGCCTGGGGAGAAGCAGGCAAAAGCTTTATTATTTGCCAGAGCCACACAATGATTTTATATTTGCTGTTATAGGTGAGGAACTGGGTTTTGCTGGTGCAGTTGCAGTCCTACTTCTTTTTTTCATTCTGGTTTGGAGGGGATTAAAAGTGGCTTTATCAGCGCCTGATAGTTTTGGTAGTATGTTGGCAGCAGGAATTATTTTTATGATTGGTATTCAGGTTTTAATAAATGTAGGCGTGGTGACAGGTAGTTTGCCGGTGACTGGCTTAAACCTTCCTTTTGTAAGTGCGGGTGGAAGTTCCCTTTTCTTTAACCTTTGTGCAATAGGTATTTTACTGAATATATCCAGGCAGACTGTGCAGTAAATTGATTGCAAAATTAACTGGAAAGGATATTTTTATGCGAGTGTTAATTTGTGGTGGTGGAACTGGAGGGCATATATATCCCGGGTTAGCATTGGCCCGATATTTATTAGATCAAGATAAAAATTCTCAAATATTGTTTGTAGGGACTAATAGGGGGCTGGAAACCAGAGTAATTCCGCGAGCAGGTTTTAACCTGGAAGTTTTGCCGGTCCGTGCTTTTACAAAAAGCACCTTGCAAGATAAAACCACTACAGTTTTAGATCTATTTCGTAGCATCAAGCAAGCCCGAGACATTATAAAAAATTTTAAACCCCAGGTAGTAGTTGGAACCGGGGGATATGCTGCTGCTCCAGTATGTGTTGCTTCTATCTTACAACGCCTTCCTGTAATATTACATGAACAGAATGCTATCCCAGGTCGCACCAATAGGCTGCTGGGGTCGAAGGTGAGACGGATTTGTGTTTCTTTTTCTGATACTCAAAAGTATTTTCCCCGGGAGCGTACAATTTTTACCGGGAATCCACGGGCCTCGGAGGTAGCTCATATTTCTAAGGAAGAGGGCAAAAAACGCTTAAAAGAGCTAGATCCGCAATTGAAAACCATGTTGGTTTTTGGAGGTAGCCAGGGAGCTAAAAGGCTCAACCAGGTAATGGTGGAGTTTATTAGAAAAAAAACTATCCCCTTGGGATATCAAATTCTTTATATTACAGGAGAATTGTATTATGATGAAATAATAAGCGAGCTAAAAGAAACGGATACAAATAGATTAATAATAAAACCTTATCTAGATGATATGCCTGCAGCAATGGCGGCTTCTGATATTGCTATTACACGTGCTGGAGCTACAGCTATTGCGGAGTTAACAGCTATTGGGCTGCCGGCTATACTGGTGCCTTCTCCCAATGTAGCGCATAACCATCAGTACTATAATGCTCTTATGTTGGAAAACAATGGAGCAGCTAAAATAATAGAAGAAAAAGATTTTACCCAAGCCTATCTTTCAGAGCAACTAGAAAAAATATTGGGCGATCCGGGATTGATGGAAAAAATGGCACTTCAGAGCAAAAATCTGGGTATGACTGATGCTGCAGGAAAAATGTATGAATGTATTAAAAATGAAGTTTTTGGTAACCACAAATAGATTTGAATAGTTTCCAACTTCTTTAAGGGAGTCAATAAACAATGATTTCTTCAGAACTTGCCAATATTCTTGAATATGAACCTTTGAAAAATGTACCCATGAATGAATACACCTCATTTAGGGTAGGCGGAAAAGTAGATTACCTTTTTAGGCCGGTAAATACTGAAGAACTAAAATTGATTTTAAAACAATTGAAAGCCAACCAACTTCCTTTTTTTATTTTGGGTAGAGGCACTAATTTGCTCATAAAAGACGGCGGTTTTCGTGGAGCTGCTATATTAATGAGCGAAGGATTTAATCATATTGAACAAAAAGGAAAGTATATTTTAGCCGGGGCAGGCATTTCCTTGCCGGCTTTGTCTAAAGCAGCCGCGGAAGGAGGATTGAGTGGCTTAGAGTTCGCTTCAGGCATACCTGGATCTTTAGGCGGTGCTTTGATCATGAACGCCGGAGCTTACGGTGCTTGCCTGGCAAATCTGGTTAATGAGGTGAAGATAATTGATTATGAAGGTGAAGAAATTAAGTTAGCTAAAGAACATATAAATTTTGGCTATCGTTATTCCAGTCTTAAAAATGAGAAAGGAATAATAGTGGAATCATTACTTGCCTTGCAAGAAGATGATCCCGAATGTATTAAGGAACGTATGGAAAGCTATCTTAATCAAAGGAAAAGAAAACACCCTTGTTTGCCCAGTGCAGGAAGTGTGTTTCAAAATGAACCTGAAGTTCCTGCCGGTAAGTTAATTGAAGAGGCTGGTGGGAAGGGTTTAAAAGTAGGAAGAGCTATGGTTTCATATGAGCATGCTAACTTTATTGTTAATACAGGTGGAGCAACTGCTGCTCAAATTATAGAACTGATTCATAAAGTTAAACAAAAAGTTTGGCAATATCATGGAATAGAACTTAAAATGGAGGTAGAAATATTGGGAGAAGAATGATATTATAACTTGGTAAGTGAAAGTAAATAACTTCTATTAATTATTGAGATGTATCTTTCGTTAAAAATTTAGATTTTTTAATATATTAGTGATCATGGCTGGGAAATATAGCTATATAATGGATAAAAAGATTAAGAGTATGGTAAAAAATTAATATCTGAAAAAGGAAAATAAAATTTATTGTTGAATTTTAACTGTGAAGTGTGAATTTAGCACCATACAGTTATAGAGGAAAAGAAGCAGCGCATATGGGGGTGTGGGGTTGAAACAGAGAGATGCAGTAGTAGGGCTAGATATAGGAACTTCTCATGTTCGAGTCGTAGTAGGTGAGTACAGGCCAGACGGATCTATAAACATTATAGGAGTAGGAATAAGCCCTTCCGAAGGAATGAAAAAAGGTTTTGTCACAGATCTTGACCAGACCATAGAATCTATAGGACAAGCAGTAGAAGAAGCAGAGCGGATGGCAGGCGTTAAAATTAGCTCTGCTTTCGTAAGTTTAGTTGGATTAAACGTAGAGCTTATAAGAAACCGGGGAGTAGTGGCAGTAACATCGGAAGATCGGGAAATAAGAGAAGACGATGTAGCAAGGGCCCTGGAGGCTACCAAGGTAATTGCTTTGCCCACTGATAGGGAGATTGTAGAAGTAATACCCAGAGAGTACATAGTAGATGGTTATGATGGCATCAAAGATCCGGTTGGAATGCTGGGCGTAAGGTTGGAAGTAGATGCCATGATTGTCACTGCATCTACAACATACATGCAAAATTTGTTGCGTTGTGTTAAAAGAGCTGGCATAGAAGTAGAGGGAATCGTCCTTCAATCTTTTGCTAATGGCGAAATTACTTTGACCCCTGATGAGAAACATCTGGGTGTTTTTGTGATGGATGTGGGTGGAGGCACCACGGAGATAGCTTACTTTAGAAATGGAGTATTACAAGAATTATCTGTTCTTCCTATTGGAGGCGATCATATCACGAATGATCTTTCCATAGGCCTACATACCAGTTACTATGCGGCTGAAAATTTAAAGATAGAATATGGCTGTGCTTTAGAAGAAAAAGCTGATACTGAAGAAAAGATTGAAATTATAACTGTGGGAGGTAAGGAAAAGCAAAGAGTCTCCAAAAAGGAACTGGCAAATTACATTGGCCCAAGAGTTCAAGAAATTTTACATTTTGCCAGGAACGAGATGTCCCGTATGGAAGGTAGCGAAGATTTGGTGTCCGGAGTGGTGCTAACCGGGGGAGTGTCTCTAATGGAAGGTTTTGTGGAAACTGCCGAGAATATTATAGGAACTTCCATCAGGGTAGGAGAGCCTCAACTGGTAGGAGTTCAAAGCCCCCTCTACACAACTGCAGTAGGAATGATTTATTATGTATTTAGAAATAACCCCGGGGTAGGGGTTGGTGTTGGAGAAAACAAAGCAAAAAATAATCCAGATAACTTTTTTACCCGGTTGTGGCAAAGAATTCAAGCATGGTTCAATGAGATTTTTGAGTGAATTTTCATAAGGAGGGTTTTTATTGATAGAATTTGATATCGAGATGGAGCATTTTGCAAACATTAAGGTCGTGGGTGTTGGCGGAGGAGGAAGCAATGCAATTAACCGGATGATTGGAGCTGGCCTTAAAGGTGTTGATTTCATTGCAGTAAATACAGATGCTCAAGCGTTATTTTTGACTAAGGCAAGCACTAAAATTCAAATAGGACAAGATCTCACCAAGGGGCTTGGCGCCGGTGCTGATCCCGATATTGGTAGAAGGGCTGCTGAAGAAAGCCAGGATCAGGTACGTGAAGCATTAAAAGGTGCGGACATGGTTTTTATTACTGCCGGAATGGGTGGTGGTACAGGAACGGGTTCCGCGCCTATAATTGCGGAAATTGCACGTGAGCAAGGCGCATTGACTGTAGGAGTTGTGACTAAACCTTTCCCGTTTGAACTTCGCAAGCGTCAGTCGCAAGCTGAAGAAGGGATCAAACAGTTGAAGGAAAAGGTAGACACCCTTATTGTTATTCCCAATGAACGGTTGTTACAAATAGCAGATAAGCGGACTTCTATTCTAGAAGCTTTTGAAATGGTTGATGATGTATTGCGTCAAGGAGTTCAAGGCATTTCGGATCTAATTACTGTGCCTGGTATTATTAACCTCGATTTTGCTGATGTAAAAACCATTATGTCTGAAACAGGAAGTGCTTTAATGGGTGTTGGGGTTTCCAGTGAGGATTCAAGGGCAGCTGAAGCAGCTGAAAGTGCTACCACCAGTCCTCTGCTGGAGACAACTATTGATGGAGCCAGGGGAGTATTGATCAATATAACCGGTGGAGAAAGCCTGGGGTTGTATGAAATAAATGAAGCGGCTGATATCGTTTCCGGAAAAGCTGCAGATGATGCTCATATTATTTTTGGAGCAGTAATCGATGAAACAATGGGGGATGAAGTAAGGGTTACGGTGATAGCCACTGGTTTTGACCAGAAAGGCTCTAAGCGAGAAAGAGAAAATGTAGTAGAAGCTAATTTCCGTAAAGCTCAATTTACCGATGAAAATGATATAGATACACCGGCGTTTATGCGTCGCCAGAAGAATGAAGAATAAAAAATACCTTTGCTGAGCTATCAATTAAAATGATATTTGGGGTTTTAGAATAATTATCTTTAGAAATTTATCAATAAAAGGCTAATTTAGCCTTTTATTTTTTTTGTACAGGGAGCAAACTCTGACAAATTACAGGGGTTATATCAGTTATAATCATCATACTTGAAAAGAAGATTTCATAAAAATAAGACAAGTCATATGCAAGGAGAAATTGTAATGTATCTGGATTTATTAGTCATTATAAACATAAGCATGAATTACTCTTTATTGTTTTTAATAACAAAGCTTGTAAATCGCCATAACCCATGGTACCGCCTTTTGCTGGGAGCAATTGCAGGTATGTTGCCTCTTCTGTTACTGTGCTTTGTTTCAATATCTCCTGGGTGGACAGCTATTATTATGATTATTACTCCACTTTTTATGGTTGGACTGGTATTTTTCCCGTTGAAAGGAAAAGAGTTTCTGGCAATGAGTGCTCTTCTGTTTTTGGTATCTTTTGTAGTTTGTGGCATATCAGAAATTATATTGAATGTTCAATTAGTTAATTTAACAGCTGACAAGCCTGTTTTTTTAGTTTGGTTGTTATTTGTTTGTTTTCTCATTGGGATTCTTACAAGATATTTTAAAGCTTACTTAAGTGATAAATATTGGGAAGGTTTTTTAAAGGCCAAGATCCAGCTAACTATTGAAGGGAATGCCCATGTAATAGAAGGATACCTGGATACTGGCAATAGAGTAAAAGAGCCTTTTAACCAAAAGCCAGTGATTATTGCCAGCTGGCAGAGTTTGTCTAAAGTCATACCTCCTCCGGTAGGACAGTTATTAAAAAGCAACCTGGATCCGGTGAGTATTATGGAATCCATAAAAGATCCTTCTGTTTTGCGCCGGTTTTATCTCATTCCTTTTAACGGGATAGGAGGGGAGAGAGATTTAATGTTGGGATTTTATCCGGATAACATTCAACTTGTCCAGGAAGGACAAGTTAAAGATTTGAGAGCTAAAGTTGCAGTAGGAATTTACAAAGATGATTTTGAAAGGGTGGAAAACTTTGAGGCGCTGATACCTCCTGAGGTTTTACAAATGGTGGGTTAAAAAAATTAGATGGGGGTGGAAAGTTTGAAAAAAAAATTTAAAGTTTTATCTATGCAGGTAAGAATTTTGTTATACCGTTTATTTTCGTGGAAAAAAATAAATTATTCTCGCTATTTGTTCTATGTAAATAATAGCGAAACGTTACCGTCTCCTTTAAGCTATGAAGAAGAAAGCCAGTTATTATCAAAGCTAAAAGAAGGTGATAACTCGGTTCGTCCGGTGTTAATAGAGAGAAATCTGCGGTTGGTAGTTTATATTGCCCGCAAATTTGAAAATACCGGGGTAAATATAGATGATTTAGCTTCGATTGGCACTATCGGCTTGATAAAAGCTGTGAACACATTTGATCCTCATAAAAATATAAAACTTGCTACTTATGCTTCGAAATGTATTGAAAACGAAATTTTGATGTTTTTAAGGCGTAATCACAAAATAAAATGGGAGGTATCTTTTGATGAGCCTCTTAATGTTGATTGGGATGGAAACGAACTGCTCTTGTCGGATGTTCTGGGGACAGAGGGGGATTTAATAGTAAAGAGTATTGAAAAAGAAATTGAAAAGAAACTTCTATATATGGCAATAGAAAAGCTAAGTTATCGGGAAAGAAGGATAATGGAACTTCGGTTTGGCCTGGGAAGCGAAACTGAAAAGACCCAAAAAGAAGTAGCGCAACTGATGGGAATCTCTCAATCTTATATATCCCGTTTAGAGAAAAGGATTATAAAGAGACTCCATAAAGAGATAAAAAAAATGGAATAGCCTGATGAATAGTTACCTCCGGGATATCCAGTATAAAAAAAGTGTGAGGGGAAATAATTAGAATGATTCCTTAAATCAACGGAGGTAATCGAAGATGAACAAAGTAGAAATCTGTGGAGTAAATACTTCGAAACTACCAGTGCTTTCTAATAAAGAGATGCGAAAGCTTTTTGATAGAATGCACCAACAAGATCAAGAGGCCAGAGAGCTCTTAATTAAGGGGAATTTAAGGTTAGTACTTTCCGTTATACAAAGGTTTAACAATAGAGGGGAAAATGTAGATGATCTATTCCAGGTAGGTTGCATAGGCTTGATAAAAGCCATTGATAATTTTGATCTTGATCAAAATGTAAAGTTTTCTACGTATGCTGTTCCCATGATTATTGGAGAAATAAGAAGATACTTACGAGATAACAATCCCATTCGGGTTAGCCGTTCTTTGAGGGATATTGCATATAAAGTATTGCAGGTAAGAGATAACCTGGCAAACAAGCTTTCACGTGAACCCTCCATAGAGGAGATAGCCACGGAACTCAATCTTTCCCGGGAAGATATTGTCTTTGCCCTGGACGCAATACAAGAACCGGTTTCTCTATTTGAGCCAATATACCATGATGGTGGTGATCCTATCTATGTGATGGATCAAATTAGCGATGAAAAAAATAAAGATGATAAATGGTTGGCTGATTTGGCTATTAAAGAAGCAATAACCAGGTTAAATGACAGGGAAAAACTTATACTAACAATGAGATTCTATCGTGGAAAAACCCAGATGGAAGTTGCGGAAGAGATTGGAATTTCCCAGGCGCAGGTTTCCCGCTTGGAAAAAGCAGCTTTGGGTTATTTACGAAAACAAATAAATTAAATTGAAGTTAGAAACGGTTTTTTTTCGAGCCTATCTAGCTAATGATTTCTAAATAAATTTTAAAAATATTTTAAGAAGGGGGAAGAGGTGGATGATTAAAATATCGGAATTAAAAAACAGAGATGTGGTAAATATAAACGATGGCCGCCGACTGGGTGTTGTTGGTGATCTGGACGTAGATTTAGAAAAAGGCATAGTTAATTCAATTATTATTCCAGTGCATAAGGGATTTTTATTTAAATTTTCTGCGCCCAAAGAATATATAATATCCTGGCAGAAAATTGTGAAATTAGGCATAGATACGATTTTGGTGGATTATCCGCTAGATATTTACAATAAATAAACTATATTAGCTTCTCAGTCACTCTTTACAATCTATATATTGTGTAATATAATCCTTCTATATAACAATATATAGGGGGTTTGATAGATGAAATGTCCTTTTTGCGGAAGTCTTGAAACAAGGGTAGCAGACTCCCGCGTAGTTGAGGATAATAAAGTAGTAAAGCGTCGCCGTGAATGTGGTGGGTGTGAGAAAAGGTTCACTACCATGGAAAAAGCAGAAGAAGATCCCATAATAGTAGTAAAGCGGGATGGAAGGCGGGAAGTGTTTGATGGTAGCAAAATACTTGCTGGCTTGCTCCGTGCCAGTGAGAAAAGAAACATCTCTTTAACCACTTTAGAGAATCTGGTAGAAGAATTAGAGCAAGAACTAAGAAGGCGAGATTTGAAAGAAGTGGTTACTGAGCAAATAGGGGACATTCTTTTAAACAAGCTGCGCAAGTTAGATGAAGTTGCTTATGTGCGCTTTGCCTCCGTATTTCGCAAGTTTCAGGATATAGATTCATTTAAGGAAGAATTAGAAAAAATGATTGTCACCAGAGATGCGGAGGAAAGTTAATGATTAATTTTTTAAATTTCAATAAATACCGATAAGGGGGATTTGGGTAATATGGCAAAAGCATTTGCTCCAAAAGAAATGTTTAATGGAGAAACTGCAAAAATGGAAGAAGAAAGTATTTTATTCAAAGAGATTAGAAAGAGAGATGGACGAGTAGTTTCTTTTGAGCCTGATAAAATAACCGACGCAGTATACAAGGCAGCGATCTCAGTAGGGGGGAAAGACCGAAACATAGCGAAAAAATTGACCAAGCAAGTTATGGACTTTTTATACCAGGAAGGTTATAACGGAATAATACCTGCCGTTGAAGATGTTCAGGATGCAGTAGAAAAAGTGTTAATTGAAAATGGACATGCCCGAACTGCCAAGGCATACATCCTTTACCGGGCTAAAAGAACCCGTATTCGTGAGGCTAAAACAGAACTCATGGATGCAGTGAAAGAAATTCTGGTGGAAACTAACCGGGAAAATGCTAATATTAGCAATTCGCCCTCTGCCAAAATGCTTCAAATTGCTATGGCTGCTAGCAAAAAGTATTATTTAACTAACCTTCTTCCAGAAGAATTTTCCCAATCCCACATAGACGGTGATTTACATATTCATGACCTTGATTATTATAGCAAGACACCCAATTGTTTGCAGATAGATCTATCTCGTTTATTAAGAGAGGGTTTTGATACGGGGTATGGTTATATTCGGCCCCCCAAAAGAATTTATTCTGCAGTTGCGCAAGCAGCTATTATATTGCAGAGTAATCAGAACGATATGTTCGGGGGGCAGAGTTTTCCCCATTTTGACCGAAGCATGGGGGAAGTGATCAGGGGATTTAACGAGAAAACAGATTATGATGATGTTTACCAGGCTATGGAGGGTATGGTTTACAACTTGAATACCATGCATTCCCGGGCTGGAGCCCAGGTTCCATTTTCATCGATAAATCTGGGAACAGATACTACTGAAGAGGGAAGAGCAGTAACTCGTTCAGTATTGGAATCTTTTAACCGGGGCTTGGGTAGAGGTGAAAGCCCAATTTTCCCCAACCTGGTGTTCAAAATAAAAGAGGGAGTGAATTTTAATCCTGGAGATCCCAACTATGATTTGTTCCAACTTGCTTTACAGGTAGCTGCCCGTCGTTTGAATCCAACTTTTAGTTTTATGGATGCCTCTTTTAATCAGAAATATGGTGACGAGGTTTCTTATATGGGGTGCCGTTCCCGGGTAATTGCCAATCGTCATGGTCCTGAAGTTTCAGCTGGAAGGGGAAATATAGCACCTACTACTGTTAACTTACCTCGATTAGCTTTGTCAAGCAAGGGAAATGTGGATATATTTTTTAATGAATTAGATGAATTAATGCATCTTATAGCCAGGCAACTAATGCACAGGTTTGAAGTGCTTTCCAGGCTCAAGGCAAAAGATTTGCCTTTCCTCATGGGGCAATCACTATACTTGGGTTCTGAAGAATTGGGTCCCGAAGATTCTGTTCAGGATGCTATCAAGCATGGAACCCTGGCTATAGGGTTTATCGGATTGGCAGAGGCATTGCTTGCTCTGATTGGAAAACATCATGGTGAAGATGAAGAGGCCCAGGAACTCGGCCTTAAAGTAATTGAAAGGATGCGGCAAAATGTGGATAAGTTTTCTGAGGAGTATGATCTTAATTTTGTTCTTTATGCTACTCCAGCAGAAGGACTGGCCGGCAGGTTTATAGACATAGACCGGGAGAGGTTTGGCTCTATCCCGCGGATCACAGATAAGGAATATTACACGAATTCGTTTCACCTGCCTGTGAATTATGCCATATCCCTGTTCGACAAGATTTCTATAGAGGGCGCTTATCACCGTTATTGTAATGCCGGCCATATTACTTATGTAGAACTGGATTCTCCTCCGTTGCACAATAAGGAAGCTGTGGAAAAAATTATTAGGCATATGGCTGCTTCAGATGTTGGGTATGGGGGCATTAATTATCCTCTTGATGAGTGCCAGATTTGCAGTTACCGGGGATTGATCCCTGAAGAGTGTCCTCATTGCAGTTCTGAAGCCATCAGGAGGATCAGGCGTATTACCGGTTATCTTTCAACAGAAGACAGATTTAATGAATCAAAGTTATTCGAGTTAAGGGATCGCAAACCACATATTTTTTAGGGGTAAAAGATGAAAATACGCTTAGCAGGAAAGAAAAATGAAAGTCTAATTGACGGTCCGGGAATATCTTTCGTGCTTTTCACTCAGGGGTGCTTGCAAAAATGTCCGGGT
The DNA here is from genome assembly GCA_003554535.1 of Syntrophomonadaceae bacterium. The sequence goes on from PWGT01000180.1 coordinate 34,667, forward strand.
TGCCACAACCCGGATGCCCAGCCCCTGGATGGAGGAACTGAATTAACCCTGGAAGAACTCCAAGAAGAAATAAGCTCTTCTGCTTCTATAGATACCCTTGTTTTTAGCGGAGGGGAACCTTTTTTGCAGGCATCTGCACTGGCACAATTAGGAAGCTGGGGCCATGAAAAAGGTTTGCGTATAGTTACCTATACTGGTTATACATTTGAATATCTACAAGAACTAAGTGAAGAATTCCCAGAATATGCTGATCTTTTAAAGATAACTGATATACTAATAGACGGTGCATATGTAGAAGAAGAAAGGGATTTAACTCTTGCTTACCGTGGTTCCCAGAATCAGCGAATCTTAGATTGCAAGATTTCTTGCCAGGAAAATACCCCCATAACTATTGACAGGTATATGAAAAGTTAAAGTTAATTTGAACCGGTAATCTTTTTTTATAGTTAATAACCTATGGTACAAGGTGGGTTGATTTTGAGTGATTCAGGAAGCTTTCAGTACATTTTGCCTTCGTTGCTTAATAAAGAAGACGAAATAATTGCTGGGTTCTCCACCCGTTGCGGGGGAGTTAGCGATGGTTCTTATAGTTCGTTAAACCTTGACTTCCACACTGGAGATGATAAACACAATGTGCTGAGTAACAGGGAGATTTTCTTCTCTAAATTTGGCTTAAAGCCGGAGAATTTGGTAGCAGGCAACCAGGTGCATGGAACCAGGGTGCATATGGTGAAAGAAGATGATATAGGAAAAGGAAGTCAGCCCCAGACGGCGCTTCCTGAATGTGATGCAATGATTACTAATATTCCGGGCCCGGTACTATCTGTTTTTTCTGCTGATTGCTGGCTAGTCTGTTTTGTTGATGCCCAAAAGAAAGTAATTGCAGTTGCCCACGCTGGCTGGAGAGGAATTTTAAAGGGAATAGTAGAAAAAGTAATAGGCACATTTTCAGAGAAGTACCAGTGCAACCCTGACAACTTGAAAGCCGCAGTCGGCCCTGGTATTTGTTTTAAATGTTTTGAGGTTGGAAAAGAAGTGGCTGATGAATTCAAGCAAAAAGGATGGTCTGATTCTGCTTGCCTGGTTTCGCAGCATAATAGTGATAAATATTTTTTGAATTTGAAAGAAATCTTAGCACGACAACTGTTGAATAACGGCATGCAAGAAAGTAACATAGAGTTTACTAAATACTGTACCTTTTGCCGTCCGGATCTGTTTTATTCTTACCGCCGGGATGGTAGCAGGACCGGGAGAATTTTGGGGTTTGTTTCTATAAGGGAGTAAGCATTAAGGTGATAATAGATGGCACGATCTGACGACAATTTAAGAGTAATTACCGGGGAGGGAAAAACTAAAAAACCAGCCCAGGAAAGGAGGATCTCCTTTATTGTGCTGGGCATTTTTGCATTTGTTTTAATAATGGTTGGTTACCAGTGGGTAAATTCCTGGTTGTATTTTAGAAGGGTTCAGGTAGAAGTTGCAGAAGTAGGAAGTATTAAATCCACAGTTAATATTGAAGGAGTGATTACCCGCCATGAAGAAATTGTTACTTCCCCGGAAGATGGTGTGGTCTTGGGCAAAATTCCAGAAGGGGAAAGGGTTTCTGTAGATGGTGAGGTGATCACCCTACTTCAGGATTATTATCAGGAAGAAGCTGTTTCAGGGGAAGACGGTAGGGAAGAGAGTTGGCTTCAAGAAACTTATGAAGAAGTGCAGGGCTGGATAGAATCTTTATTTGATGGAGAAGAAAGTGAAGATGAAGAAAATGATGATTCAGAGGAGATTCAACTTCCTGATTTAGAAGAATATATTTCAGTGCACTCTCCTAAAGCAGGAGTTGTCTCTTATCATGTAGACGGGTTGGAAGATAAGTATCTTCCCGACTATCCTTATGACATTTTTCAAGCGGGAAAAGAGATTCCTAAAGCCGGGGATAGCTTGGAAAGAAAGGATTTTGTCAATGAAGGGGAACCAGTATTTAAAGTTGTTGATAATTGGAAGTGGTACTACAGTCTTGCAGTGGAAGCAGATAAAGGGGAAAAAATACAGGATCAGCCGGAAGCAACACTAACGTTTTCATTTGCTCCTGAAAGGGAAGTAGAAGCTGAACTTGTAGATGTCCACACGGATGCCGATGCGGGAGAAACTTATATAACATATAAAATACATCAACAGATACCTGGATTCAGCAGGTATCGCATTGCTGAAGCTGATCTGCATTATTATACCCATGAGGGAGTTAGGATATCTGAAGAAGCCCTAATGCAAAAAGAAGGTGAGCAAGGAGTTTTTGTAAATGAGAGAGGTATTGCTACCTTTTACCCTGTTGAAATCCAGGCCAGTGCTGAGGGTAAGGTTATAATAGAAGGGATTTCAGCGGGTGATATTATTATTGAACGCCCAGATCTTGTTAGTGAGGGCCAGCGTATGGAATAGAAGTTTTGAAAAGGAATGGTGTAGGTGTATATGATAGAAACAAATTTAAAAACAATCAGGAACAATATATATCAGGCTGCTACTAAAGGAGGATATGATCCGGAAAAAGTTAAATTAGTGGCTGTTACCAAGTATGTTTCTGCTGAGGCAGTTACCAAGGCTAATGAGGCAGGGATAAAAGACTTTGGTGAAAACAGGGTTCAGGAAGCATTACCCAAAATATCGAGTTTGCCTTCTGACTTGAGATGGCACTTTATTGGTCATTTACAAAGCAATAAAGTTAAGGATGTAATACCAAATTTTTATATGATCCACTCCCTGGACCGTTTAAGCTTGGCCAGGGAATTAGAAAAAGGATGCCGGCAACTTGATTCAAAGATGCCTGTGTTAGTTCAAGTAAATACTTCTGGTGAAAAAAGCAAACATGGGCTTGATCCGGAGGAATTGGGGGATTTTATAGATGAAGTAAGAAAGTATCAAGGATTTTATATCAAGGGGTTGATGACTATGGCGCCTTATGTAGAAAATGCGGAGGAAGCCAGGCCTTGTTTTGCAAAACTAAGGAAGTTAAGAGATCAAGTTAAAGATATTCCGGGGGTGGACATGGAGTACCTTTCTATGGGGATGACTAATGATTATCATGTGGCTGTAGAAGAAGGAGCTAACATGGTCCGCATTGGTTCTGCCGTTTTCGATGAATAGCTAGAAATGTTAGTCTAATTTTAGCAGGAGGTGTTTGCAATTATTGTCAGGGAACTACTGCTTACTTTAATCAATGTATATATTTTCATTCTACTTGGGCGTATTATTATGTCATTTGTTCGATTGGGAATGGGGCATAATAGAAATGAAACTGTGGATAATATCCACAGGTTTCTCCATTTTATGACTGAACCTATTTTGAGACCCATAAGAGAGTTAATTCCTGCCATGCGGATGGGCGGAGGAGGTATAGACTTTTCTCCCATAATTGTTTTGTTATTACTTAGATTATTACAATCTATAGTTATTAACTGGGTAAATTTCTAGAAATAATCACTTATAAGAAGTCAGTTTGGATTTGGATTGCTAGGGGATAGTTTGGTACTAATGGGAAAGGAAGTGCAATTTTTTCATGGGGGAAAATGACTTTCAGGATTATCGGGAAATAAAGGGAACGGTGGCTTCTTTAAGGCTTGATTCAGTGGTGGGCCTTGGGTACGGCCTCTCCAGATCAAAAGCTGCTGAAAGTGTTAAAGCAGGTTTGGTACAAGTGAACGAAGTTACTGTTTTTGACCCTGCTGCCAGGATCAAGGAAGAAGATATAATTAATTTTTCCAGGCGCGGCAGCCTGGAGTTGGAAAATGTGATGGGTAAAAGCCGTAAGGGAAGACAAAATATTATACTAAAAAAATATTACGACAGAAGAGAAGGATAAAGGCTTAATTTGTCGAATTTGCCTTAAACTGGCATATAAAGGAAGGGAGGGGTTTGAATTTGGAAATTACAGCAGCAGATATTCAAAATAAAGAATTTGAACGTTCTTTTCGAGGTTATAATGTAGATGAGGTTGACGAATTTTTAGAAAATATTGCTTTGAATTTTGACAATACGGCAAAAGAAAACCACAGGTTAAAAGAGCAAATAAGAGAACTAGAAGAAGAGAAAAATTATTATATTGAAGAAAAAGAAAAAAGTGATTCTGCTCTAAAGGAAGCGCAGGAAGAAGCAGAGAAAGCAAAAAAAGATGCAGAGAAACAGATAGAGCAAGAAAAGGAAAAAGCAAAGCAAGAAATAGAAAACATCAGACAGGACTACCAGGCTTTGCAGCAACAAAAAGATGAGTTGAACGAGCAAATTCGCCAGCTCCAAGAAGGCCATGAAGAAAAAGATCAGGAAATTGAACGTTTAAAAAAAGAAACCCAGGATTTGCAATGGAAAAACCAGGAGTTGAGAGAGCAGAATCGTAAATTGCAGCAACAAGGTTCCGGGGTCGATGAAAAAGTACAACGATTGAGTCAGGATTATCAGGCTCTGCAAAAGGAGAACGAAAAACTTAAAGAACAATTGAAAACTTTGCAAGAACAAAATTTAAACATGGAAAAAATAGAAGAATCAGTTCAAACTGCAGTAAATCGATCCCAGGACGAAGCAGAGAAAATATTGCAGAAAGCTCGCAATGAAGCTGAGGAAATTAAGCGGGAAGCGGAATCAATGAAGCAGGAGGCGGAAAAAATACAACGAGAAGCCAAAGAAGAGGCAGAAAAGATGAATGAAGAATATGAAGCTTTGCTTCAAGAAAACCATCAATTACAGGACCAAGTAGATCAGCTAACTGATAAAGTTAGAAATTATGAGAAACTAGAAGAAACTGTTCATAATGCAATTATGGTAGCCCAGGAAACTGCTGATGAAGTTAAGCAAAATGCTAAAAAAGAAGCTGAATTAATTCGTAAAGAAGCAGAAGGAGAGGCAAAGAGAATAATCGAAGATGCACGGTATCATTCCAGCCGCATTTTAGCCGAGCATGAAAACTTGCAAAAACAAGCCCAAATTTTTAAGATGCGGTTCAGGTCATTTATTGAGGCTCAACTATCTTCTTTAGAGGAAGAGGATCTTTCCGGGCTGTTAACTTCTTCTGAAAATCAAGCTGAAAGCATTGAAGAAGGAGAAGAAGTGCAAGAAGATGAACCAGAATAATAATTAAAGTTTTATCTTCCTTGTAGAGGAGGAGTAAGTTATATTATAATTGAGAAACAAACATATAGGCGAGGAACAGGGTAGTAGTTGGCAATGATTATTCCAGAGAGGCGAGGGAGCTGGAATCTCGCTATAATCATGTCAGGCGAAGATCTCCTGGGAGCTTTTGTGCCAAATTCCATGAAGGAAGAGTAGACACAAACGGTTAACCCCGTTACAGGTTACAAAGAGGTCGTTACCAAGAAAGCGACTATTAGGGTGGTACCGCGGGAAATAAACTCGTCCCTGGAATTGGGGGCGAGATTTTATATTTTTATACTTTCTTAAATAAATATATTAACAATTGAAAAGGAGTCGAGATACAATGAATTATCACAAAACGCTAAATTTGCCACAGACTAATTTCCCTATGAGAGCCCAGTTGCCGCAAAGGGAACCTGAAATGATCAGGTTTTGGGAAGAAATGGATGTCTATAGCCTTGTCCGCGAAAAAAGAAAAGGAGCGCCGCTTTTTGTGCTCCATGATGGCCCTCCGTATGCAAATGGAGCTATCCATATGGGAACAGCTTTGAACAAAGTTCTTAAAGATATGGTTGTTAAATTTTCTACCATGAAAGGAATGGATTCCCCTTATGTTCCAGGCTGGGATACCCATGGTCTCCCCATTGAACATCAAGTAATAAAAAATAAAAAAGTTAAGCGTAAAGAGATTTCTACCTTGGAATTCCGCAAACTCTGTCACGATTATGCCCTCAAGTATGTGGATGTCCAGAGGGATCAATTTCGCCGTATAGGAATCCGTGGGGACTGGCAAAATCCTTATTTGACTTTGAGTCCTTCTTTTGAAGCAAAACAAATTGAAGTTTTTGGGAAAATGGCTAGCCAGGGATATATTTACAAAGGGTTAAAACCGGTATACTGGTGTGCAGATTGTGAAACTGCTCTGGCTGAAGCAGAAATTGAATATACTGATCAAAAATCACCTTCCATATATTTTAAATTTTCGTTGCCAGCTACCGAGAAGTCTAAACTCGGTAATATTGATGGAGATGTTTATTGCCTGGTTTGGACTACAACTCCCTGGACGATTCCAGCTAACATGGCTGTAGCTGTTCATCCGGAGTTTAATTATGTGCTTATCAATAACGGTAGTGAATACTACCTTTTGGCAGAAGGTTTGCTTGAAGAAGTCCAGAAGAATGTAGAACAGGAAAACTGGCAAATTATCAACAGGTATAAAGGAAGTGAGCTGGAAGGAATAAAATGTTTGCATCCCCTCTTTGAAAGGGAGTCACCATTTATATTGGCTGAGCACGTAACCTTGGAACAGGGAACCGGGTGCGTGCATACAGCTCCAGCTCACGGCTTGGAAGACTTTGAAGTAGGCTCAAGGTATGGATTGACGGTATTAAACCCGCTGGATGACAGGGGATATTTTACTGAAGATGCTGGGCAATTTGCTGGTTTGCGTTACAACGAAGGGAATAAGGAAGTGGTGAATGAGCTAAAAGAAAAAGGCTCTCTTCTAAAATTTGAATTTATTGAACACCAGTATCCTCATTGCTGGAGATGCAAAAAGCCGGTGCTTTTCAGGGCTACTGAACAGTGGTTTGCCTCTGTCAAAGGTTTTCGTGAACAGGCTTTGCAATCAATTCAGAAAGTGAGCTGGCATCCACGTTGGGGAGAGGAACGTATTTATAACATGGTTCAGGACCGCCAGGACTGGTGTATTTCCCGGCAAAGAGTTTGGGGAGTACCCATTCCCATTTTTTATTGTAACTCCTGCAAGGAAACCTTGATAAATGATAATACTATTGAAGCGGTCCAGAAACTTTTTGAGGAAGAAGGATCGGATGCATGGTTCAAATATGAAGCTTCAGAAATACTTCCTGCTGGAACTTCATGTGAGCATTGCGGAGTAAGTAATTTTTCCAAAGAGATGGATATCATGGATGTGTGGTTTGATTCTGGTTCCAGCCATATGGCAGTATGCGATAATCACGAAGATTTACAGTGGCCCGCAGATCTTTACCTGGAAGGTAGTGATCAGTACAGGGGATGGTTTCAATCTTCCCTGTTAACATCTGTAGCTGTTCGAGGCGAGCCTCCTTATCGGGGGGTTGTTAGCCATGGCTGGGTAGTTGACGGAGAAGGTAAGAAAATGTCCAAATCAATGGGTAATGTTATTTCTCCTGAAGAAATTATTAAAGAATATGGTGCAGATATTTTAAGATTGTGGGTTTCCTCAGCTGACTTTACTCGAGATGTTAATCTTTCAGACGATATATTAAAACAGCTAGGAGAAGTTTACCGTAAAATTCGCAACACTTCTCGTTTCTTGCTGGGCAACCTTTTTGATTTTGAACCTCAGGTGCATAAAATGTCCTATGAACAACTTGATGAATTAGACCGATGGGCTTTGGCCAGGCTTCAACTTTTAATTGAGAAGGTAACCAGGGCTTATGAAAATTATGAGTTTCACCAGGTATTTCATGCCATTCATAATTTCTGCGTGGTTGATATGAGTAATTTTTATTTAAATGTGAACAAAGATAAACTATACTGTTCACAGCCGGAGGCTTTTCCACGTCGGATGACTCAGGCCGTAATGTATCAAATTCTCCAAAAACTTTGTTTGATGATAGCTCCTATTTTGTCTTTTACTGCAGAAGAGATTTGGCAGGCAATGCCTGGGGAAAAAGAAGAAAGTGTTCAGCTGGCTGATTGGCCTGTAGTGGATAAGGATATGATGGATAAGCAACTTCTGGATAACTGGGAGCAGATTTTAGATGTAAGGGATGAGGTAATGCGTGCCTTGGAGCAAGCTCGGGCCAATAAAGAGATCAGAGATACCCTGGAAGCGGAAATCACAATTTGGGCGGAAGGCAGCTTATACGAACGGATCCGACCTTTTGAGGATCAGCTGGAAACATTGTTAGTAGTTTCTAACTGCAATCTCCACAAAAAGGAAGAAGATGAAGCTTGTAATGGTTGGCAAAGTGAACGCCTTCCTCTAACCATAAAGGTAGAAAAAACTGCTAAGGATAAGTGCGAGCGCTGTTGGAGTTATACTAAGCTTGTTGAGAATAAAGACATTTGCCCTCGATGTAAAGAGGTTGTAAACAATTTAAATGGTTAATTATAAACTATTTCCAGGGCAACTTGCATAAGGAGGTTTAGAAAAGTTGGCACAAGACGAAAGCAAGCAATATCCCTCCGAAGAAAAGGATAATAGAGATCAAATTCGAATACAAAAAGTATTGAGCAAACGAATCAAAAGGCTTTCCCAGGATCTAGAAAAATTTAACCTGGCGGAATATATGAATATGCTCAATGATCCCCGGCGGTATTTTAAAGTTAATTTTATGGTAGGATTGGCCAGGGGGCTGGGGTTTGCCTTGGGAGCAACTGTATTCGCAGCGCTAGTGATATACATTCTGCAGCGGTTGGTGGTGTTGAACTTGCCTCTTATCGGCGATTTTATAGCGGAACTGGTATGGATAGTCAATCAGCAAATTAGATGAATAAGCAGCCAAAGGTTAAATATTATTTATTCAAAAAAATTTAAGGAGGGGAATAGTGCGTTTTTGGGGATTAGCGCTTCTTGTTCTTATTTTAGACCAGGTAAGCAAGTGGTTTGTGTTACAAAATTTAGAGCGGGGAGAAACGATAGAAATTATAGGGAGGCTGTTGTATTTCACCCATGTGCAAAATCCTGGCGCTGCTTTTGGTTTTTTTGCCTACCAAACCTGGCTTTTTATTGTGGTTACTCTTTTGATTGGCGCCATAATAATTTATTACAATTACCGCTTGCCTGCAACTTATAAATATGCCCATGCAGCTTTGGGTATTTTGCTGGGAGGAGCGGCAGGCAATTTAATAGATAGAATCGATACTGGTTATGTGATTGATTTTATATCGCTAACTTTTTGGCCACCTGTTTTTAATATTGCTGATATGGCCATAGTTGCAGGGATCATTCTTTTTATGCTCTCTTTATGGGTAAATGAGAAAGAAGTTTCAACTTAGAGGAGGAGCCTTATGTATCCTGTTTTATGGGAAACATCTTATTTTGCAATTTATTCTTATGGTTTTATGGTCTCTTTGGCTATTCTGGTTTCGGTTTTTTTTATGTATAGACGAGCTCCCAGAGAAGGGTATAATCCCGACCAGTTGTTGGAACTTGTAGTGGCTATAGTACTTGTAGGTTTGATTGGAGCCAGGTTGCTATTCATATTTTTAAATTGGGAGTTTTATGCTGGAGATTTGAGCAGAATATTTTCTATCCAAGCAGGAGGTCTTTCCTTTCATGGAGCCTTTGCTTTTGGAATTATAGTAGGAGTATTATGGACATCTTGGCGAGGTTATTCTTTTTGGAAATTAGCAGACTTTTTGGCTCCTTATATATTTTTGGGATACACTTTTGCCCGAATAGGGTGTTTTTTAAATGGCTGTTGTTATGGCATAGAAACGGATTTGCCTTGGGGTTTGCCGGCAGCTGCAGTTGATAATTTGCCCCGTCATCCGGTCCAGCTATATGCCAGCGCAGCTTCACTACTTTTATTTGGAGTTGTTAACTACCTACGGAAATTTAGTTTTTTTGATGGTTTTGTATTGATAATGGTCATAAAACTGTATGGAGTATTAAGATTAGTAACAGGATTTTTCCGTGCTGATGAAATAGTGTGGATGAATATGAGCCTTGCTCAAATGGCCAGCCTGATTATGATAGCAGTACTGGCATTGGCCTTAATTTTGGCTAAAACTACAGTGATCCCGGCTCTTGAACGGAGAAGGAAATGAATGAAAGTTTAATTTTAGAAGTTAATACTTCTGGAGAACGGCTTGATACTTACCTCGCAAGGGAAATAGAAGATCTCTCTCGGGCTAGGGTTCAGCAGCTTATTGTGAAAGGAAATGTTAAAGTCAACGATGAGCGTCCCAAGAGGAGTTACAAACTGCAACCGGGGGATCGGGTGGAGGTGATTATTCCTCCGCCGCAGACTGAAGAAACTTGGCCTGAACCAATTTCGTTAGATGTTGTATATGAGGATGAACAGATGCTGGTAATAAATAAGCCAAGAGGAATGGTTGTTCATCCCGCTCCTGGGCACCAAAATGAAACATTGGTTAATGCCCTGCTTTATCATTGTCACGATTTATCGTACAGAGGAGGGAAAATGCGTCCTGGCATTGTCCACAGGTTGGATAAAGATACCTCGGGCCTCCTAATGGTTGCTAAAAATGATGATGTCCATAAAGAACTTTCTACTCAATTAAAAAATAAGGTGGTGCGGAGGGATTATGTTGCTTTGGCGTGGGGCAAATTAAAATCTAAATATTTCACTATTGATGCCCCGCTGGGTAGAGACCCGCGCAATCGTAAAAGAATGACTGCCATAGACGATGGTAGAGATGCTGTAACTAATATTCGGGTTTTAGCATATTTGAATAATTGCACACTCCTGCGGGCTCGCCTTCAAACAGGAAGAACCCATCAAGTTAGAGCTCATTTATCTTATTTGGGGTATCCCCTGGTAGGGGATACCCTTTATGGAGGTAATCGCAAGATATTGCGAGAAATAAATTGGGAAGGGCAAGCTCTGCATGCTCGGCGCCTTGGATTTTATCACCCCTCAATGAGTGATTATATGTCTTTTGTGGCCCCGCTTCCTGTAGAGTTTAAGCAACTACTGTTCTTTTTACGGGAAAAATAAGTTAAATAAGGATGTGAGTTTATGAAAGAAAAAAGAAAGATAATGGATGAAGAAAATATTCAGCGGGCTTTGACCAGGATAGCATATGAAACTATTGAAAGGAATGCCGGTGGTAGAGAGATAGTCCTGGTAGGTATTCAGCGGAGAGGCGGGCCTCTTGCCCAGCGCCTTTCCCAAATTATTGAGGGAATAGAAGGTGTTGAACTTCCCGCTGGGGAGTTGGAAATAACTCCTTATCGGGATGACCTTGATCTCTATCAGGACAAAGATGCAAAAGTTAAAAAACTACCTTTTGAAGTAGAAGATCGGCGGGTGATCCTGGTTGATGATGTATTGTATACAGGTCGTTCTACACGGGCTGCCATGGATGCAATTATGGATCAGGGCAGGCCACTTGTTATTCAACTTGCTGTGCTGGTGGACCGGGGGCATCGGGAATTACCTATTAGAGCTGACTACGTGGGAAAAAATGTGCCTACTAACAGGCGGGAAATTATAGAGGTAAAAATTAAGGAAACTGATGGTGTTGATGAAGTTGTAATATGTGAGCAAGAATAATCACCTCAATATTATTCTTCAGCAGAAGAGGGTTTGCGAAGCATTTGCAACGTTTCACCTGTTGGTTCTACAGTAATACTTTTAAAATTTTGGTATATTGCCATTCCGGGCTTTCCTCCCGGCGCCCTTTTGACGTTTTTAACCTGGGTATAATCGACAGTTACCCGCGAAATTGAACTGCCTTTGCTATAGTAGGCTGCTAGCGTAGCAGCTTCCTGCAAGGTTGCTTCGTCTGGAGGGAAATCGGAGTCTTTTACTATAACGTGCGAACCGGGTAAAGTTTGCACATGAAACCAGGTATCATTTCTGGATGCCTTCCGGAAAGTTAATTCATCATTTTGGAGATTGCTCCTTCCAACCAAAATTGTTTTGCCGGTGGAAGAAATAAAAGTAAGTGGCGGTGCTTTTTCCTGCGAAGCTTTTTTATCTTTAGAAGGTGTTTGTTTTTTGATATATCCAGTTTGAGTAAGTTCCTGGTTGATTTGTTTAAGGGTTTGCAAGTCTGCATTTTCCAAAGAGAAAAGAACATTTTCCAGATAGTCTTTTTCTTGGCGGGTTTGTTTTATCCGTGACCCAATTTTTTTCTCACCCTTTTTAAGTTTACGATATTTTCGAAAATACTTTTGGGCATTTTCGTTAGCAGTTAAACGGGGGTCAAGAGGGATGGCTACCTCTTCCTGATTTGGGTTGTAAAAATTAGGAAGAACTATTTTGTCTCTTTTCCCTTCAATTTCGTGAAGATGGCTTAAAATTAATTCCCCATAAATGCGATATGTTTCTGCTTCTCTTGCTTTTTCCAATTCTTTAAGCTGGCGTTCTTCTTTCAATTTAATTTTTTTTAGTTCTCTTTCTGTCACCTTTTTTAATTTATCACGAAGGCTATTTTTTTGTTCGTCATGGTATTTTCGAGAATAAAAAACATCTAGCATTTCATTGGCACTATTAAATAATTCCTGAGGATAATCTCTATACATGGAGTAATCTAGCACTGTAAAAGCTTGCTTGTTTTCTTCAATATTTACTATGGCAGGTTTAAAATTTTTCCCCACAACTTTTTCGTATGTCTCTTGCATGGCATTCCAAATGTTTCTGAGCAATTTTTCCCGGTTTAGTTCTTTGTTGTTTTGGGTGGCCCTAAAAATTATCTCTTTTGCCAGTTGAGGGCTAATGCCCTTAAAAGAGGCTATGAGGGCTTTTTCCCAATTATCTGATTGCAAGTTAGAGTTAATTGCCTCTTGAAAAGTATTATAGTCTATTTTATCTATGGCATATTTGCTTTGAGGGGGAGGAGGAAAATAAGATTTACCGGGGAGAATTTCCCGGTATTTGTTAAATTCCATGGTAATATTTTTTAACGCTCCCAAGATAATCTTTGACTCGTTTAATAAAACCAGGTTACTGTGCCTTCCCATTATTTCTATCATCAGTTTATATTTATTTTCTCCCCTGGCAAGTTCAACTTCCAAAATTCTTTCCCAGGGAAGCTGGTAAAAACTCAATATACGGCTGTTTTCCAGATGTTTACGAAGCAACATGCAGAAAGCAGGTGGTGTAGCAGGAGGTTCAGTTTTAACCCTGGTTAGATGAAATCTTGCCATGGAAGGATCGCAAGATACAAGAAAGCTTCCATACTTAGCAGAGTGGCTGCAGTTGAAAATTACTTCATGGGGAGAGGTTTGGTATATTTTTCTGATCTTATCTCCTCTAAGGTATTTATTTAATTCTTCTGTGATTGCTGAAAAAACGATTACATCGAACATTTATTACTTACCTCCGCTGGTAGTATAACTTAGATCAAGACAAACAGGCAAATTATTTTTATTGTAATTATAAATTTCTCTTAGAGCTATATTTCCTGTTCATATTATTTTTCTAAGAATCATAAAAATCATTATCAGTAGACAACCTTAATTTATAGTAAGGTATTGTTTTTTTTCTATTCTTATCAACAGGAGGAATTATATGAAAAAATATGGAGTTATAGCAGTATTTATTATTGCTTCCTTGTTAATTCTGGCTTCTTTGGAGTTTATACCTGTCCAGGGATCAAGCCCTATAGAAATGAAAAAGCTTAGAATGGTTGCTCTTGAAGAACCTGCAACTGTCCCCATATTTTTAGCTTCAAAAGAAGGAAAGTTTTATGAAAAAAACCTCAATCTAGATCTTGAATTGTTGGAATCAGAAGAACAGGTTATAAATGCATTTGTAGCTGGTGCTGCCGATGGAGCTTTGATTGAAATGGAAGAAGTAGCCTTGTTTCAGGAAAAAGGTATCTATTCAAAAGCTACTTCGGTTTTTAATGCTTATAATAATATTTCCAATGATGTAGAACCTGGCAAAATGAAAGTACTAGCATTTAGCGGAGAATCTCTGGAGAATAAAAGAGAAGAAATAAAAATTTTTCACAGGGTTTATAAAAAAGTTTTAGAGAGGCTTGCCTATAGTGAGTATACGGAAAGAAATTTTAATTACAGCCTTGCAAGTTTAACCCTTCCCCCACGTGAAGAAGTTACCCGCATGATTAAAGAAATGCAAAAAGTTACTAAAGTAAGAGATGATTGCTTATACGAAGATCTGGTAGATACCGGGTTTATAAGTAACTGATTTAGAAATTGTTTTAGGGCAAGTAGAGGGGGAGAATAAGATCCTACATAATTGGCAATTAAAAACAGGTAGTGAAGTTTGTGTAGAATTAAATGTAAGCCCCCATAAAGGTTTAACTTCTAACGAAGCTCAAAATAGAATGGAGATATGGGGAAATAATTCTTTACATGATTCTTCCCCCCTTTCATTATTTAGGTTGTTTTTAGCCCAGTTCCAGGATTTTTTGGTTCTGGTTTTGCTGGTAGCAACTCTTCTTTCGGGCATACTGGGGGAATACATTGATGGCTTAACCATCATGGCCATTGTTTTGTTAAATGCTCTCCTGGGAACTTTCCAGGAATACCGGGCCGAAAATTCTTTAAGAATGCTGCAAAAACTTGCCTCTCCCCAGGCTTTGGTTTTGAGGGAAGGAAAATTGTGTCAAATAGATTCAAGTGAAGTGGTTCCCGGAGACATTATACATTTTGAACAGGGTGATAGAATTTGCGCTGATATGCGGTTATTAGAATCATATTCATTGATTGTCAATGAAGCCCCTCTTACAGGCGAATCTCTTCCAGTTGGCAAAACCCAGCTTCCTCTGGAAGAGGCGTTTTCTAACCCTGGTGACATATCGAATATGGTATTTAGTGGAACTTTAGTAGAGGAGGGGAAGGGCAGGGGGGTAGTAGTTGCTACTGGGATGCAAACCCAGTTGGGTCAAATAGCTCACCTCATGGAGCAGACTGAAGCAAAACTTACGCCTCTACAGGTGCGATTAAATTCTTTAGGCAGGATACTTGTAGGTGCTTGCCTCTTGGTATGTTTTCTGGTGATTTTACTGGGGTTATGGAGGGGGGAAACTATTTATGCCATGCTTATGGCAGGCATCAGCCTTGCTGTTGCCGCCATACCTGAAGGCTTGCCAGCCATTGTTACGGTTTCTTTAGCTTTAGGAGTGCAGCGAATGGTCAGGCGTAAGGCAATAATTCGCCGGTTGCCGGCGGTAGAAACTTTAGGTTCGGCTACAGTGATCTGCTCTGATAAAACAGGAACCATGACGCAGAACAGGATGGTGCTTAAGGAAATTTTTGCAGACAGGAATTCTTTTATAATGGAGGCAGAAGGACCGACATTAAAAGAAAATAACGAAAGTTTTAGTTTTAGCAACTATGAGCGAGAAAAAAAAGCTTTTGCAGCATCAATGTTGGCCCTTCGCATAGGAGCGGCATGCAATAACGCAACTGAAGAAAAAAATAATTCATTCTCAGGGTTCAGAGGTACGCCAACTGAAGTAGCTCTTCTTAAAGCTGCGCAAGCAAGCGGATTGCCCCTTAAATATCAGATAATTTTTGAGCATCCTTTTAGTGCGGAAAGAAAGCGGATGACTGTATTGAGCAGGGATGAAGGGCTTAAAGTTTATGTAAAAGGAGCCCCTGAAACTGTTTTAAGAAGGTGCCGATATATTTGGAAAGATGGCAAGCCCTGCCCTTTAACTTCAGAAGAAAAGTTAATTATTCAAAACAAAGTGGAAGAGATGGGATCTAACGCTTTGAGGACTCTGGCTGTGGCATATAGAAATTTTCTTCCAGGCGAGCAGATGGAAAATGAAGAAGAGGTGGAGCAAAATCTAATATGGGTAGGCTTGTTAGGGCTGGAAGATCCCCCTCGCCCTGAAGTAATACCGGCGGTGGCAAGTTGCCGGCAGGCAGGTATTAAAGTGGTTATGATTACCGGTGACCACCGCAATACCGCAGTAGCCGTTGGCAGCAGGCTAGGTATTTTAAATGGAGGCAGGGTTTTAACTGGGGAAGAGTTGGATGGGCTAAGTGATCATGAATTACGTGCCCAGGTGGAAGAAATCTCAATCTTTTCCCGGGTTAATCCTGCTCATAAATTACGCGTAGTCAGGGCTTTAAAAGAGAAGGGTCATGTTGTGGCCATGACAGGTGATGGGGTTAATGATGCTCCTGCCGTTAAAGAAGCTGATATAGGAGTAGCCATGGGAATTGCTGGTACCGATGTAACCAAAGAAGCAGCTGCTTTGGTTTTGGAGGATGATAATTTTGCCTCAATAGTTGCTGCTATTGAAGAGGGACGAAATATTTATGCCAATGTGCGTAAATTTATTCGTTTTCTATTGTGTTGTAATACCGGCGAAATATTAACCATGCTGCTAACTATTCTTATTGGCCTTCCCCTTCCTTTACGTCCTATCCAAATTTTATGGATCAACTTGATAACCGATGGATTGCCTGCATTAGCCCTGAGCATGGAGCCACCTGATAAAATGGTCATGCTTAAACCTCCTCGAGATAAAGATAGTGGTATATTTTCTCAATCATTGTGGTTACGAATACTTTCCCGGGGCACATTAATAGCCATTTCCACCATAATAGTATTTGGGGTCACCCTTTTTCAATATAACAACCTCATTTATGCACAAAGTGCAGCTTTAACAACTCTTGTTGTTACTCAGTTGCTTTTTGTGTTTGAATGTCGTACGGAGGTTGTGCCTCATTGGAAGGCAGGATTGCCTTCTAACCATTATCTAAATTTTGCTGTTTTAATTTCTGTTCTTCTTCTTCTGCCAATTTTATATCTGCCAACATTCCAAAAAATTTTTTCTACTCTTCCCCTGGGTCTGGATACTTGGTCAATAATAGGAATTGTATCCTTTGTCCCTTATTTAGTTATTGGATTGAGCGGTATGTTAAAAAAAAGTATATATAAGTGATTTTTTCAGATTATATAGTTGCTCTCCTTCTTGTTAATTGAATTCATAAATGATATTATGAGTGCGATAAAGTGAATAATTCGGAGATTTTAGCAGGATTTACAACAATATTTATATAAAATTAACTAAGGAGAGGGTATTTTGGTTTGTAGCATGACGGGCTATGGCTATGGCTATAGTTTAAAGGAGAACATGGGCATAACTATAGAGATCAAATCTGTAAATCACCGTTACCTGGACCTTTCATTTCGCTTGCCTAAAGAATTGCAAAGATGGGAAGAATTAATGCGTTCCCGTATTCGGGAAAAGGTTGAAAGAGGCCGCCTGGAAATAAAATTAAAAGTTGAAAATATGCCTGAAGATATGTATTCCGTGCAGATAAATTATCACCTGGCACAAGCTTATTATGAGGCCTTACAGCAAGTCAGGGATACACTTTTAATGGATGATCCAGTCAAGCTAGATCAGATCATAAGTTTTCCTGATGTTTTTATGATCCAGGATCGCCTTGAGGAAGACGAATTAATTTCTGAGCTAATAGATGATGCCATTGTTAAAGCGCTAAAAGAGTTAATTAGTCAGAAAGAGAAAGAAGGCAAAAATCTTGCGGATGATTTGTTAGATCGTTGTACAAATATAGAAGAACGCATGGAAAAAGCTTCTGAAAAAGCACCCATTGTTGTTGAGAATTATAGGCATCGATTGCGCCAAAAAATTCAGGAATTGGAAGGAGGGGTCGCTGACGAAGAACGAATTCTTACTGAATGTACTATTTTTGCTGAACGATGTGATATCACGGAGGAGATTGTCCGAATGAACAGTCATTTACAACTCTTTCGGGATTCTATGAACCAAGCTGGGGCTGTGGGGCGCAAGCTGGATTTTATTTTGCAGGAAATGGTTCGGGAAATTAACACCATAGGTTCAAAAGCCAATGATAACGAAATTTCAATTTGGGTGGTGGAAACAAAAACTGACCTGGAAAAAATGAGAGAGCAAGTGCAAAACATTGAATGAAAATATCTTATCTATTATAATGTCTTAAGTCTTTATTAGAAATTAGAAGATAGCTTAACTTAATAATTTTTTTATTGCTTCAAAACAAGCTTTACATATAAATGAAGTACAAGCTTCATAATAAATTGGCTAGTATAAAGGAGGATTTGTGTTGAGTACAATTAAATTAATTAATATTGGTTTTGGAAACATTGTTTCTGCGCAGAGAATAATTGCGATTGTTAGCCCGGAGTCTGCGCCTATTAAAAGAGTAATAAATGAAGGTCGCGATCGGGGAATGCTCATTGATGCTACTTACGGTCGGCGGACCAGGGCAGTAATAGTTACTGACAGCGGCCATGTTGTTTTATCAGCGGTCCAACCGGAAACAGTAAAGCACCGGCTAGATACTAAGGAAACAACTTCTAGTGATGATAATTAAAAAATTCAATAAATAAGGAGTGGCAGCAAATAAGTGTCCGGATTACCAATTGTAGTTTCAGGCCCATCCGGGGTTGGTAAAGGAACCCTGATTAATAAAATCTGTGCAAAAATGCCCCAGCTGGAGGTTTCTATTTCAACTACTACAAGGGAACCACGCCCGGGAGAAAAGAATGGTGAAAGTTATTTTTTTGTAAGCACAGAAGAATTTGAACAAAAAATAGAAACCGGATTTTTTTTAGAATGGGCTAAAGTATACGATCAATATTATGGGACTTCCAGGGAGTTTGTAGAGAAGGTGACGGAAAGCGGCAATAATATACTGCTGGAATTGGACGTTCAAGGTGCAATTCAGTTAAAAGAGAGTGTATCAGAGGCAGTGCTTATATTTATTGCGCCACCTTCCTTATCGGAATTACGAAGAAGGATAACAAGCCGGGGAACGGAAAAGCCCGAGCATATTGAAAAGCGGATGGAAATTGCCTGGCAAGAATTAAAAATGTATAAAGAGTACGATTACTTGGTTATAAATGAAATTATTGAAGATACTGTTTCCAAGATTTATGCTATAATAACAGCTGAAGAACACCGGGTAAGCAGAAACCCGGATGTATGGTGGAATAAATAAAGGAGGGATTTCCGATGCTCTATCCGGCAGTGGATGATTTACTTGAGCAAGTTGATTCAAAGTATACTCTGGCTATAACAGCTGCCAAAAGGGCAAGGCAAATTAAAGAAGGTAGCAGGCCTCAGGTAAAAACAGATTCTATAAAAGATGTTTCAATTGCCCTGGAAGAAATTGCTAAAGGCAAAGTTCAATACGAAAGAATACGTGATGGAATTAAATAGTCAGGTTTAATCCAAGGGAGCGGTAAATTTGGAAGACAATAAAAGGATTCTCCTGGGAGTAACCGGCGGCATAGCTGCATATAAAGTTGCCGATCTGGTACGGTTGTGTACCAGGGAAAATCATAGTGTACAGGTTATGATGACTGCATCTGCCAGAGAATTAATTGGGCCTTTGACTTTTCAAACTCTCACCAATAATCCTGTATATACTGATCTTTTTGGGCTCTACGAAAATGAGATCAGGCATATTGAATTGGCTAATACTCCCTCATTAATAGTTATTGCACCTGCTACAGCCAATACTATTGGTAAGTTGGCAAATGGTATTGCAGATAACTTGCTTACCACAGTTGTTTTGGCATCTTCAGTGCCTGTGCTAATTGTGCCTTCAATGAACGAACGCATGTATGACAATTTGGCTGTACAAGAAAACCTTCAGAAGTTAAAGAATTATGGGTATTATGTAATGGAGCCTGATGAAGGCGATTTGGCATGCGGAATTTGTGGAAAAGGGCGTATGCCGTCACCAGAAGATATTCTATCTCAAATAAAGACTATAATGTTTAAAAAAAAAGACTTTGAAGGAATTAAAGCTCTGGTTACCGCAGGACCTACCTATGAACCCATGGATCCAGTCCGGTTCTTTACCAACTATTCCACCGGCAAAATGGGATTTGCCGTAGCTTTGGCTCTTCAAGAAAGAGGGGCAGATGTATGTTTGGTCACGGGACCTACCTGTTTAGATGAACCGTCCAACATGGAAGTAGTAAGGACAAACACTGCTCAACAAATGTTTGAAGAAGTGGAAAAACGTTATGAGCATACTGACCTGGTTATAAAAGCTGCTGCTGTATCAGATTACCGCCCGGCCGGTGTAGAAGAACAAAAAATAAAAAAAGATAAGGAACTAACAGTAAAGCTGGAAAAGAATCCGGATATTTTAAAAGAGTTGGGAGCCAGGAAAAAAAACCAGCTTCTGGTGGGTTTTGCTGCGGAGACTCAGGACTTGCGTAAAAATGCCCTGGAGAAATTGAATTCAAAAAACCTTGATTTAATAGTAGCTAATGATCTAACTGAGGAGGAAGCCGGATTTGCTTCTTCTCAAAATAAAGTTACTGTTTTTTCTCAAGATGGAAAGACTTATGAGATACCTCAAATGAGTAAATATGAGGTGGCCCATGGGGTCCTGGACATAATATGTAAGACTTGCTTTCAATATCTTCCTGAAAATTAAAATAGAGTTTCAAGTAGGGCTTTAGTTAAATATATTTCTATAAAAGCTGCAATAAAAAGTAAAACAACTACAAGCGGAAGAACAGAAATTATTTCTTTCCAAATGAATTTGAAACTTTCCCCCCTGCTCTTGTGTGGGAGGGGGTTGATGATAGTATGATAACCCAATTTTAAGCCAAAGGAAGAACAGATAAAAAATGCTGCCAGTTCTGGAATACCATGGGGTGCTATGCCTGCTACGATAAACCAAATTGAAGTTCCTTGTTCTAAAACTTGCATGCTAATAGTGCCCAGCATTCCACCATTTAATAAAAGGGTGAACAAGGGGGATAAGCCCAGGATAACCCCTAGAAAAAGCATTTGGAATGAAGATATCACATTGTTTATAAAAATAAGGAGTGTCCCGATTAATGGGTGGCTTTGAGTGATGAATTCTACTATATATTCCAAAAAAGCAAAAGCTTCCTGGTTAAATTCGTCCACATATTCATGGGGCATGGCCTGGTAGCTTGCCAGGAACGAAAAAAAGCCCAGGCCAAATATAACTAAGGAAAGCAATATCCAGGTCCGGTTGTTTTTTATTACTTGTGAAATGGGGAAAAAGCCAGTATTCATTATAGCACCTCTTTGAAATTATAGCCTTATTATAACTTTTTTCAAAGATTTGTTAAAGGGAAAAGAAGCCTGGGTTTTTGTATTCTCAAAAATATTAATAGGAGATGTAGACAAGTGGAGTATGCAGAGGTAATTGTTAACATAATAACTGATGCTATTGATCGCCCTTTTCATTACCGGGTACCGGAGAACTTGCAGGAAGAAGTATATCCGGGAAGAAAAGTACAGGTTCCTTTTGGTAGTCGTAAGGTTTCCGGTTATGTATGGAATCTAATCCCAACTCCTGAGGTAGAAAATGTGCGGGAGATTGCTTCTGTTGAAGATCAGAGGGTAACTCTTACCCCTGAGTTTTTGGAAATGGTGGATTGGTTTTGTAAGCGTTATTTTTGCCGGACTATTGAAGCGATAAATTTGCTTTTGCCTCCTGGGTATGAACGGATAAAAGAAATTCGAGAGAAAGTCGTGGTGCTTTCTTCTCATGTAAAAGAGAAACCATCTGAGTTTTGGGAAAAGTTAGCTCGCAAAGCTCCTCGGCAAAATGAGATTATGCAACTAATGCTTCAGGAGGAGGTAGTACCCTGGAATCGTTTGTTGAAAACCACCGGAGTTAGCTCTGCCGTGGTTAGGGAATTAGAAAAAAAGGGCCTTCTAAAAATAGAAGAGAGGGCTTTTAATGATAAGCAAGAAGCTTATAATTCTGTGGAGAATAATGAAGAAGAGTTGAATATGGTCTTAACTCCAGAGCAACAAAGCATACTAACTTCCATTGAAGATTCGTTAAAAAATAATAGCCAGGAAAATTTCCTAATTCATGGAGTAACAGGTAGTGGCAAGACAGAAGTTTATTTGCGTAGTATAAAGGCGTGCCTAAGGTTGGGTAAAAATGCCATTATTTTGGTGCCAGAAATAGCGCTCACTCCACAGATGATAGCTTATTTTAAAAACAGGTTGCCGGGAGAGGTAGCTCTTTTGCACAGCCAACTACCTTTAAGAGAAAGGTATAATCAGTGGTTTAAGGTTAAGGATGGGCGTTCACGAGTAGTACTGGGAACTCGCTCGGCTATTTTTGCTCCTTTGGAGAATATTGGTGTTATTATTATTGATGAAGAGCAAGAGAATAGTTATAAGCAAGAAGAAACTCCTCGCTATCATGCCCGCGAGGTAGCAGAATGGAGAGCAAGTTATTACGGTGCTACACTGGTAATGGGAAGTGCTACTCCATCCATAGAATCATACTGGAAAGCTTCAACAGGGCAAATGAAATTAGTGGAAATGAAAAACAGGGCAACACCTTTTGCCCTGCCTCTAGTTGAAATAGTTGATATGCGGGCGGAAATGCGTTCAGGCAATCGTAGCATTTTTAGCAAAAGCTTGTGGGAAAAACTAAACAACATTGCAGATAGGGGTGAGCAGGCATTACTTTTTATCAATCGGCGCGGGTTTTCTAATTTTGTACTTTGCAGAGAATGTGGTTTTATCTTAAGGTGTCCTCATTGCTCTGTGTCGCTTACCTTTCATTCTGAAAAAACAATGATGGTTTGCCATTACTGCTTTTATGTTACTCAACCTCCAGAAATTTGCCCGGATTGTAAAGGCACATATATTAAGTATTTTGGCGCTGGAACACAACGTGTAGAACAAGAAATTAAAAAGTATTTTCCACAACTAAGTGTAATGCGAATGGACCGGGACACAACTTCACGCAAGGGGACCCACAAAAAGTTATGGCAAGATTTCAGAGATGGCAAAGCCCGTATTATGATTGGAACTCAAATGATTGCCAAAGGAATGGATTTTCCAGGTGTTACGCTGGTTGGTGTAGTGGCAGCTGATACTGGAATTCACTTGCCTGACTTCAGGGCTGCAGAGAGGACTTTTCAGTTGATGACCCAGGTTTCGGGCAGAGCTGGAAGGGGAGAGCAAAAGGGTGAAGTGGTGGTGCAAACATACCATCCCAATCATTACAGCATAGTTTGTGTTAAAGAACATGATTATCATCGGTTCTATAATGAGGAGATAGAGTATCGCCGCGAACTTGGCTATCCTCCCTTTGAGGAAATGTTGCGTTTTTTGTTTATTTCTCAAGAAGAAGGTAAATGCTATAATGCTTCATTGCACATGAACAGCTTGATTGAGGAATATTTGGAAAAGGAAGAGGTCGAAATTGAAATTATGGGGCCTGCCCCGGCTCCATTGTTTCAAATAAAAAGGTATTTCCGTTATCAGCTAATCCTTAAAGGCAAAAATTTAAGTAAAATTTCCGAGGAGCTAAAGCAGATAATTAATAATTATAAAAAAACTTGGAATAGCCAGGATGTGAGACTTACCATAGATTTTAATCCACAAATGATGTTATAATATTATTCTATAGGATGGGGGTGGAAGTAGATGGCAATAAGGAAATTAGTTGATTCGGATCATGCTGTTTTAAGGGAAAAAGCTGATCCCATAAAAAAAATATCTGATCCCATAAAGCAATTACTGGATGATATGGTAGAAACCATGGTGCACTTGAATGGTTTAGGTTTAGCAGCACCCCAATTGGGTATATCTCGCCAACTGGTAGTAGTTAAAGCTGGGGAAGGAGAATTTCTAAAACTGGTAAATCCCCAAATTGTGGACTCTAGTGGTGAGGATGTGGATGTTGAGGGGTGCTTAAGTTTGCCCGGAGCTTTTGGTGAAGTTAAACGAGCAGATAATATTTTTGTAGAAGCGTTAAACCCGGGTGGGGAACACATTAATTTTAATGCTTCGGGAATGCTAGCCAGGATAATCCAGCACGAAGTAGATCATTTGCAAGGTGTACTATTTGTTGATCGTGCAATTCGTATTATTGATCCGGAAGAATTGCAGCAGAAAGGAGATAATGCTTGAAAACTTTAAAAATAATATTTATGGGTTCTCCTCAATTTGCAATTCCATCTTTAAAAAATATTTATGAAAGCGAACATGATTTGCTCGGAATAATTACCCAACCAGACCGCCCCCGGGGGAGAGGTTACCGCACCTTCCCTACTCCAGTAAAAGAGTGGGCAGAAGAAAAGGGAATATATGTGGAGCAGCCCCAAAAATTAAATGATCCTTCCTTTATTAATAAAATACAAGCTCTTTCTCCTGATTTAATTGTAAATGTTGCTTTTGGACGTATAATACCCATAAATATTTTGGAATTACCTTCTCATGGAAGCATTAATTTACACCCTTCACTGCTGCCTGCCCACAGGGGGCCAGCACCGGTTCAATGGGCTATATTTAACGGCGAAGAGCATACAGGAGTTTCTGTAGTTTACATGGAAGAGGAACTTGATGCCGGTGAGATAATATTGCAGGAAAAAGAGCCAATCTATATGGATGATACTACCGGGGATCTGCTGCAGCGTCTTGCAGAGAAAGGTGCTAGATTATTGCTTGAAGCTATTGATTTAATTGCCAGAGAAGAGGCCAGCAGCTACCCCCAAAACCCATCTGAAATAACTTATGCTCCTTTTTTGAAACCGGAAGATGAAATTATTAAGTGGGGTAGATCTACTCTTGAAATTCACAATAAAGTAAGGGGTATGGCTCCTTCCCCAGGTGCTTATACTTTTCATGAGGGTTCACGTCTTAAAATTTGGGATACAGAGGTTGCAGTTTGTCATGAGGAAGAAGAAAGTGAGCTTTCTGACACTCTGCCAGGAACTGTAATAGAGTTGGGGGCATTCGGTTTTACAGTAAAAACCGGTGATGGGGTGCTTACCGTCAAAGAAGTGCAGCCTGAAGGCAAAAAACGGATGCATGCTTCAGATTTTTGGCGTGGATACCGGTTAACTGAAGGAGTAATCTTAGGAAAAAAGTAATCACAAAATGAATTAAATAAAAAAAGCTTCAGGTGTGAATGTTATGAACAATGATAATTCGCCTCAAGGGTTTATAAGTGGAAGAGAAGCAGCTTTGAAAGCTCTGGTAAAGATAGAAAAAAGTGATTCTTATGCTAACTTGGCGTTACCTACATATAAAAAGAAAGTGCCTCCTGAACAGCGGGGTTTTACCACTCATCTGGTCTATGGAACTTTGCAGCGTTTAAATACCCTGGATTGGGTTATCGGGCTTTACTCGAACAGGCCATTAACTTCATTAACTCCACATATACGCAACTTACTAAGAATTTCTGTTTACCAACTGATTTTCATGCATAATATCCCTTCTCCGGTGGCAGTGGACCAGGCAGTGAATCTTAGTTACCGTTACGGACATAAAGGTGTGGCTCGCCTGGTAAATGCTATTTTAAGAAAAATTGTCAGTGAAAAGGAGGTTTTTCCCTGGCCTGATCTGCAAGAAGATCCGTTGACTTATATTTCTTTGGTTTATAGTTTTCCTGAATGGCTAGTAGAGCGCTGGATAAATAGATTTGGAGAAGAAGAAACCAGGCATTTATGTGAGGCTTATAATCATATTCCACCCCTGGTTATCAGGGTTAACTGTTTAAGGTCCAGCAGAGATGGTTTAAGGGAAATATTGGAAAGAGAAGGAGTAAAAACGGAACTAATTGAGGACTTGCCGGAAGCACTGAGGGTATTTCCTGAACCTTCCATATCGCTAACTGAACTGCAATCATACCAACAAGGAAATTTTACTATTCAAGGAGAGGCATCTATTTTTTGTGCAAAGTTATTGAATCCAAAACCTGAAGAAGAAATTATAGACCTGTGCAGTGCTCCAGGGGGCAAAGCAACTCATCTGGGAGAACTTATGAATAACAAGGGATTCATTAAGGCAGGAGACTTTAATTCCAGCCGTCTACGGTTAGTAGAAAAGGCAGCCCAAAGGCTGGGGATTGATATAATAAATACTCATGTCTGGGATGGTAGAGAGATATATAAGTTTGAAAAAGAAGTAGATGGAGTATTATGTGATGCTCCATGTTCAGGACTGGGGGTAATTAACAGAAAGCCGGATTTGAAATGGGCCAAACATATAGAACAAATTGAGCAATTAAGCCAGCTTCAATCCCAGTTGCTTTATTCCGCTGCGCGAGTGGTTAAAACAGGGGGAAACTTATTATATTGTGTTTGCAGTAACGAGCCAGAGGAGACTTATGGAGTCGTTGACCAGTTTTTGGAGGATTTTCCCCAATTTGCAATGGCCAAAATTCCCTTAGGTTTGGAGAAATGTTCTTTTGGTAGTTGCCGAGAGGGAATATTGGAATTTTATCCGCACAAACATGGAAGGGAAGGTTTTTTCATGGCTTTGTTAAAAAGAAAAAAGTAGTTAATTAAGGTATTATAAAATATATTTTGGTAAAATGTTCGAGTATCTCCTCTGCGTTGTTTTTTTAGGATGTTTTTGCTATACTATCGTATATATTATGTGGTGGAAAGAGCAGGGGGAACCTAAATGAAAATTTTTGGGCGTTCGGACCCTGGAATTGAACGCCAAAGCAACCAGGATAACTATTTTTTCAGGGTAGAAGGAAGACATGCATTAATTGCGGTGGCAGATGGAATGGGAGGCCATGCTGCAGGTGAAGTGGCCAGTTTTATTGCCGTCGATGTTCTTTCTCGCCAAACAAAGTTTGGGGATATGACGGAATTATGTGAACGTTGTTCGCCTGATAGGGATAAGAGTGTGATTTATTCCATAGAACAACTTGTTAGCAAAGCCAATTATGAAATTTTTGAAGAGGGTAATAAGGATTCCAATAAAATGGGGATGGGAACTACTTTAACAGTTGGGTTTTTATGTGATAATCATCTCTTTATTGGTCACGTAGGAGACAGCAGGTTGTATCTTATTTCGGGCAATAAAATGAACAAGTTGACGCGTGATCACTCCATAGTAGAAGAGATGCTTCTTGATGGGAAAATCAGTGAAGAAGAGGCGGCAAATCATCCTCAAAAAAATATGCTTACCAGAGCACTGGGAACATATGTTGATGTAGAAGTAGATACAGACAATCTTTTATTGGATGAAGGAGATATTATTCTGTTTTGTACTGACGGGCTCACCTCACTTGTAAGAGAAGAGGAAATTAAGGAAATTGTAATTCAAAAGCAAGAAGAACCCTTAGAAGCAGTAGATTATTTAATAGATTTGGCCAACTCCCGGGGTGGGCATGATAATATTACTCTGGTGATAGCAACGGAAGTGGGAGGGCATAGTCATAAATGATTGGGAAGCAGCTTGGAAATCGCTACGAATTGCTGGTTAAAATTGGAGAAGGCGGCATGGCCAATGTTTATTCAGCAAGAGATAGTCTTTTAAACCGTACTGTTACTGTAAAGGTGCTTAAAGATTACCTGGTAAGTGATCAGGATTTTGTGCGTCGCTTTAGAAAGGAAGCCCAGGCAGCTGCTGCTCTTTCTCACCCTAATATTATTAACATATATGATGTGGGTGAGGAAGATGATATTCACTACATTGTAATGGAATATGTTCAGGGGAAGACCCTCAAGGAAGTAATCAGAGAAAATGGAAGAATTCCCGTAGAAGATGCTGTAGAAATATTACGACAGATTACAGAAGCTATCAACCATGCTCATTCCAACCAGGTAATTCATCGTGATATAAAACCCCAAAATATCATGGTTTCTCGCAATGGACAGGCTAAAGTAATGGATTTTGGCATTGCCATTGCAGTTAATGCAGCTACAGTTACCAATGACGAACAAGTGATGGGGTCTGTTCATTACTTCTCTCCAGAACAAGCCAAAGGCAATTTTACCGGTGAGCAATCAGATATATATTCACTGGGAATAGTCTTCTATGAAATGCTAACGGGGAAGCTGCCTTACTCAGGTGAAACTCCGGTTACTATTGCCCTGAAGCATTTAAATGAAGATATTGAGCCTCCGAGTGATTTGTACGATGATATACCGGAACCATTAGAGAGAATGATTTTCAAAGCAGTCCAAAAAGATCTTTCAAAGCGGTATGCCAATGCCCGTGAACTTCTTGATGACATTAAACTTTGGCAAGAAACCAAGAGGGTAAATGCGGTGATCCCTGAGGGGGAATCAGATGAAGAAGAGAACACCATGGTTATGGAACCAGTTAAAGCTGCAACGAATGTAGGTAAAGTTACCTATAAAGGCGGCAAGAGTAGGAGTAATCCTCGAAAAAAAACGAACCGGAGGATAGCTATAGCTCTATTAGCTGTTTTACTGGGGGCACTACTTGTCGGTGGGTACTTTTTATTCAGGCATGTGGTAACAGTACCAGAAGTGACAGTTCCTGATTTGGTTGGGATGAGCCTGGAAGAGGCAGATGAGGAGTTATCCGGGCTGGGGCTTGAGTACCGGGATAGTTTTGAATATGATAATGAAGTCCCGCAGGATCACATTATTTCGCAGGATCCTGAAGGGGGAACGGAAGTAAGAAAGAATAGAGAAATATTGTTGAAAGTTAGCCAGGGTCGTAGATCTATTGAAGTGCCTGATGTTGTTGGTTTACCCAGAAGAGAAGCAGCTATGTATTTAAACCGCCATGATTTAGACTATGAAATGGAAGAAGAATATAGTGAAGAGGTAGATTCAGGTTACGTAATAAGGCAAGATCCCCGTGCAGGTGTGCAAATATATGAAGGTGAAGAAGTGGTTGTATATATCAGTAAGGGAATCAGAAGTTTTCCTATTCGTGATTTAACAGGAAAGAATGAAGTTGAGGTAAAAATATACTTGGAAGAAGAAGGATTAATATTGAACCAAGAACAAGAAGAGTATTCAGATAAACCTGAAGGAAAGGTGATAGATCAGCATCCTTCTCCGGATACAGAGGTGCAGCCGGGAGATCCTGTAGATATAACGTGGAGTAAAGGACCTGAAGATGAAGAGGAAGAGGAAGAGGATGAGGATGATGATGAAGAGGAAGAAGAAGAAACAGAAGAGGAACCAGGTGATGAAGCAGATGAAGAGGAGAGCACGGATGAAGAAGAGGGTTAATCTTTTAAAAATAAGGCTGGTGATTTATTAAAGTAATGCATGCCAACCAAGGTAGGGTAATTAGAGCAATTGGAGGTTTTTTTGATGTAGCTGATTCAAATGGTGAGATTTTCCGCTGTTATGTTCGCGGCAAGCATCAAAAACAAAATAAATATCTCCTGGTGGGGGATATGGTAAAGTTTACAATAAATGAGTATCAGCAAGGAATTATTGAAGAAATCCTGCCTCGTGATAATCATTTTAAACGCCCTCCGGTGGCTAATGTTAGCCAATTAATTACAGTGGTATCAGCTTGCAAACCTTCTCCGGATTGGAATTTGTTGAGCCGTCAATTAGTGTTTGCGGAAAGTATAGGATTGCGTTCAATTATCTGCCTGAATAAAAAAGATCTGGTTGAAGAAGAGGACTTAAAGCATTTGTATAATAAATTAAATACGTTCCCTTATGAACGTATAATTACCAGTGCATTAACAGGAGAAGGTGTTGAAGGACTCAAGCAGGTTATACAGGATCATGTATCTTTGTTTGCAGGAGCGTCCGGAGTAGGCAAATCATCTTTGTTAAACGCAATTCAACCTCAATTAGAACTGGAAACAGCTGAAGTTAGTTCTAAAATTAAGCGGGGCCGCCATACTACAAGGCGGGTGGAAATATTTATAATTAATGGAGGAATGGTAGTTGACACTCCAGGTTTTTCCAAGATGGATTTAAACGCAGAAATGGTTGAAGATATTGATTCTTTCTTTCCGGAAATCGAAGAATACCGTCCTTCTTGCAAATTCAGGGATTGTTTTCATAAAAATGAGCCGGGCTGTGCTGTGAAAGAAGCAGTAGATAATAATAATATAAGCCAAATGCGATATGATCATTATCTATCATTCTTAGAAGAGCTAGAACAATTAAGGTTTTAAGGGGTGGAGAATTAATGGTTAAAATAGCACCATCTATCCTGTCAGCAGATTTTTCAAATTTGGCAGAGGATGTTAAGTGGGCTGAAAGTAATGGAGTTGATTGGTTGCATATTGATGTTATGGATGGTAGATTTGTACCGCCTATCACCATAGGTAGCCCGGTGGTGGAGTCTTTAAGATCTCGTACTGATATATTTCTAGATGTTCACCTTATGATCGAAGAACCTGAAAAGCAAATAAAAAATTTTGCTCAAGCTGGTGCTGATCTCATAACTGTCCATGCCGAAACTTCAGATCATTTACACCGTCTTTTGATGAAGATCAAAGAAGAAAATATTAAGGCTGGTGTTGCCTTGAACCCTGCTACCCCTATTCAGGCCTTGGATTATGTATGGGAACTCTTAGATCTTGTACTGGTTATGAGTGTTAATCCAGGTTATGGTGGACAATCATTTATTGAGGCTGTATTGCC
The DNA here is from genome assembly GCA_003554535.1 of Syntrophomonadaceae bacterium. Next base: position 64,810 of record PWGT01000180.1, read on the forward strand.
TAAGATAAAGTCAATTTCTCAACATATACAAACATTGCCGGGGAAGATAGAGTTAGAAGTTGATGGAGGAGTAAATGAGCGAACTTATTCCCAGGTTATAGATGCTGGCGCATCGGTTTTAGTAATGGGCTCGGCAGTTTTTGGAAACAAGAATAAAGGTAAGGAAACTATTCAAGCTATCAAAATGTTAGATACAGGGCGAGATAAAGTTTAAATTAACTAATAAATGTGTTATAATAACTTAGCTAATAATTGGTAAGCAAGTTTTGGAAATTGATTTTTATAAATAAGTTTAATTATCGGAAGTTGGTATGATTCTTCGCAAATTGAAAACTGGATAAATTTTAATTTAAAGTTCCTTCGGGGTGAGGTGAGAAAGCATTATTGCTTTCAATTCCCAACCGGCGGTGATCCTTTCAGGTAAGCCCGCGAACTTATTGAAGTTGACCTGGTGAGAGTCCAGGGCCGACAGTAAAGTCTGGATGGGAGAAGGAAACTCTGGTTAATTGCTTTTTAATGTGTTAACCTTGTGCTTATCCCCGAAAACTTTTCGGGGATAATTTATTTGAAATGAATAATATGTGATTATTTTACAGAGGTGCTGATGTGAATAACGATGAGAAGTTTATGAAAATGGCATTGGAACTTGCTGAAAAAGGAAGCGGGATGACTAGCCCCAATCCCATGGTAGGAGCAATAGTAGTCAACAATGGTGAAATAATAGCTACTGGTTATCACCGGGCGGCTGGGGAACCACATGCGGAGGTCGTTGCTCTGCAAAATGCGGGAGAAAGAGCTAAAGAAGGAACTCTCTATGTTAACCTGGAGCCATGTTGTCATAGAGGAAAAACACCTCCTTGCGTAGAAAAAATTATGGAAGCAGGCATTCAAGAAGTAGTCATTGGAATGTTGGATCCTAACCCCCTGGTAAGTGGCAAAGGGATAAAACTTCTTCAGGAAGGGGGGGTGAAGGTTAGATGTGGGATTCTGGAAGAAGAGTCACGCCGCCTTAATGAAGTTTTTATAAAATATATAACCCGGGGGGAGCCATTTGTATTAATAAAAACTGCTGTTACTTTAGATGGCAAAATTGCAACTAGCAGTGGTGATACTCGATGGATTACTGGGGAGGAAGCAAGAAATAAAGTCCACCACTTGCGAAACAAAGTAGATGGAATTTTAGTGGGAATTGAAACTGTTTTAAATGATGACCCGGCATTAACTACTCGCTTAAATGGTGAAATTCAAGCCCGGGATGCTACCAGAATAATTATTGATTCCCGTGCAAGGATGCCGCTTGATTCCAGGGTGGTAAATAATAATTCTGAAGCTTCTACTATAGTAGTGGTTTCTGATGAAGCACCTGTGTCAAGGTGTGAAAAACTAAAGGAACACAATGTAGAAGTTTGGAAAATCCCGGGTTCTCAAGGCAAGGTTTCTTTAAGGGGGCTGATGAAGGCTTTAGGGGATCGAGAAATAACTTTTTTGTTAGTGGAAGGCGGCGGAGCAGTGAACTTTAGCTTCCTGGAAGAGAATCTGGTTGACAAAGTTTATTTTTTTATAGCACCTATTATTTGTGGAGGGAAAGAGGCTCCCACTTCTTTTGACGGAGGGGGCGTGGAGTATTTAAGCGAAGCATGGAAAATAAATGATTTACAATATGAAAAGTGTGGAAAGGATTTGCTTTTAACAGGGTATCCCTGTTCACAAGAAGGCGAAGAGAGGGATAAAAATGTTTACAGGAATTGTGGAAGAACTGGGGAAAATCAAATCGTGTAAGCAGGGAGAACAAGGGTATAAACTTGTGATTTGGGGAGAGAGTGTCTCTAAAGATTTATCTTTAGGAGATAGCATTGCGGTAAACGGTGTGTGTCTAACAGTTTCCCATTTCCATAGTGGTGAAGTATTTGAAGTTGATGTGATGCCGGAAACTATGCGTAATACCAACCTCCAGGAATTAGGTGCAGGTAGCCTTGTTAATCTTGAACGGGCTTTGCAGCCAGGAAGTCGCATGGGAGGGCATTTTGTAAACGGGCATGTTGATGGCAATATTAATCTTCTTTATAAACGCCCGGAAGGTAATGCAATAGTTATGGGCTTTTCAGCGGCGCCGGAAAATTTAAGATATATAGTTAAAAAAGGCTCTGTAGCTATAGACGGGGTGAGTTTGACAGTTGTAGATATATTGTCCGAAGGTTTCAGCGTATCTTTGGTACCCCATACCCTGGAAGTTACCACTTTGGGCCAAAAGAGAACAGGGCAAACTTTTAACCTGGAAGTGGATATACTGGGCAAGTATGTAGAAAGATTTTTAGAAAACTTCATAAGTGAGAAAAAAGAAAGCAAGGAACAGATTTTAACCACAGATTATCTTTTGGAAAATGGTTTTTAGAAAGGAGTTATAGTAAATGTCATTCAGCACGATTAATGAAGCACTGGAAGATTTAAAAAAGGGCCGGATGGTTATTGTGGTGGACGATGAGGATCGGGAAAACGAAGGCGACCTGGTAATGGCTGCGGAAAAAGTTACTTCGGAGTCAATAAACTTTATGGCCCGCTATGGGAGAGGGTTAATTTGTGTGCCCATGACTGCCCAGAGGATCAGCGAGTTGGAGATACCTCTTATGGTTTCTCAGAATACGGAGATGCAGGAAACAGCATTTACCGTTTCTGTAGATTCCAGCAAAGCAACAACCGGTATATCTGCACCAGAACGAGCTGCCACTGTTCAGGATTTAATTAATCCCCGCACCCGCCCTGAAGATCTGGCAAAACCAGGCCATATTTTCCCTTTGCAGGCTAAAGATGGAGGGGTTTTAAGAAGAGCGGGGCATACGGAAGCATCTGTTGATCTGTGTAAACTAGCCGGCTTGTATCCGGCAGGAGTTATATGTGAAATAATGAATGAAGACGGGACCATGGCAAGAGTCCCTCAATTAATTGAGTTTGCCCGTGAACATGATTTAAAGATTATTACTATTGCCGAACTAATAAATTATAGAATGAAAGAAGAAAAATTAGTATGGAGAGCTGCTGAAGCTACTATGCCTACAGTCTACGGGGAGTTTAAGATGATAGTTTATGAAAACTCTGTGGACAACATGAATCATCTTGTTTTAACCATGGGCGATATTGCTCCAGACGAGCCCACACTGGTCAGGGTGCATTCAGAATGCCTTACAGGAGATGCTCTAAGCTCTTTAAGGTGCGATTGTGGGAAACAGTTACATCAAGCACTCCAACAGATTTCGGATGAAGGAAAAGGAGTTCTGGTGTATATGCGCCAGGAAGGTCGTGGAATAGGTTTGCTAAATAAAATTAAATGTTATGAATTGCAAGATGAAGGGAAGGATACCGTAGAGGCAAATGAAGTTTTGGGTTTTGCTCCTGATTTAAGGGACTATGGCATAGGCGCCCAAATACTGGTTGATTTAAATGTAAGCAAAATTAGATTGTTAACCAACAATCCCCGCAAGATCAAGGGGTTGGAAGGTTATTATTTAAGCGTGGTAGAGAGAGTGCCTTTAGTAAGCAACCCAACTCCTTATAACTGTAATTATTTGACGGTAAAGCGAGATAAAATGGGGCATTACCTGGAGTTATAATTTTATAATTAATATATTAAAATTTACTTAAAGGAGGAAGTATTATAATGTACAAACAGTATGAAGGAAAACTTATTGCAAGTAATTATCGTTTTGGTATAGTGGTAAGCCGTTTTAATGAATTCATTTCTTCCAAGCTTTTGGGGGGGGCTATAGATGCTCTTGAACGTCATGACGCCAGTGAAGAGAATATAGAAACTGCCTGGGTTCCGGGGGCAATGGAAGTTCCTCTTGTAGCTCGAAAAATGGCCCGCAGCGGGAAATATGATGCAGTAATATGCCTGGGTGCGGTAATTAGAGGTTCGACTCCTCATTTTGAATACGTTGCTGCAGAAGCAGCTAAAGGAATAGCTAAAGTAGCCCTGGATACAGAAGTGCCAGTTATATTTGGGATTGTGACCAGTGATACTCTTGAGCAGGCTATAGAGAGGGCAGGTTCCAAAGCGGGGAATAAAGGATGGGAAGCAGCAGTACATGCTATAGAAATGGCAGATTTGAACGGCCAGTTAGTTTAATTGAAAATGTGGATACTATGATTGTAAAGCATATCAGGTTTCAACCCAAGGAGTGGATGTTTGTTGGCGTCTTCTAAATTTTTAGTTATTGATGGGCACAGTATAGCTTTTCGTGCTTTTTATGCTTTACCCCTTCTCCAGAATAAAAAAGGTGAACATACCAATGCTGTTTATGGTTTTGCCACTATGCTAATGGGGATATTGGAGCAGGTAAATCCTGATTATGTTGCTGCTGTTTTTGACAGAGCAGCCCCTACTTTTCGGCATATAGAGTATGAAGATTACAAGGCCCAAAGGGAAGAAACTCCCCATGAGTTAAATGAGCAAATGAGCAGGATTAAGGAATTGTTGGAAATATTCAACATTCCTGTTTTTGAAAAAGATGGTTATGAAGCAGATGATATTATTGGTATGTTGGTAAAAGAAGCTGAAAAAAAAGGCGTGGAGAATTTATTGCTCAGTGGGGATAAAGACCTCTTTCAGCTTATCTCCCCTAGCACCAAAGTAATTATGCTCAAGAAAGGCATAAAAGATATGCAGAAATATGATCTTTCCAAGTTAAAGGAAAGATATAACCTTGCACCGGAACAAATGGTTGATTTGAAAGCTTTAATGGGGGATCAATCGGATAACATACCAGGGGTTCCAGGAGTAGGTGAGAAAACGGCCATTAAGTTATTACAAGATTATCAAAACCTGGATAAATTGCTGGAATCCACCGATGAATTAAAAGGCAAATTAAAAGAGAAGATAGAAACAAATAAAGAACAAGCATTGTTAAGCAGAAGACTGGTTAAGATTGAGTCGGATATAGAAGATATGGACTTCGAACTCGAAAAGTGTTTTCTAACACCCCCAGATTATGAACGGCTAAGTAAAATGTTTGAAGAACAAAATTTTAAATCCCTCATGAACAAAATCCCTGAAGAAGTGAAAGGTTATGAAGAGATGGATTGCGGCACTTCATCAGAAGTAGAAATAAAGGCCATTAATGATCTGGGGCAGTTAGAAAACATTAAAGAGGCTTTAAGTGGTAAGGTTAATGTCCGGATGCTAATTGAGCCAGGGCAGGGTTATCCACGATGGAAGTTTGCCCCCTGGGGTATAGCTTTTGCCATAGATGATTACTGTGGGTATTACTTTCACCCTTCTTTATTTCAAACTAATCAGTGGGAAGTTGTTTTAAAAAGTTTATTTGCTAATTGCACTTCAATTAAATTGTGTGGGCATAATATTAAACTGAGTATGAACTTACTGGCAAAACTGGGCATATGTGAAACTGAGGCAAGCTTTGATTCCATGCTGGCAGCATATATTTTAGATCCGGGAAGAAGTAATTTGGATAGTATAAGCCTTTTAGAAGAATATCTAAAAGTAAAATTATCTGGAACTAAAATAGATCGGGAAGGAAAAAATGCCGAAGAATTCTCTCGTTCTCTGGCAAAACAGGTAACTTACTATAAAGATCTTCAGCCAGTGATGGAAAATGAAATTAGTGAACAAGGTTTGAATGAGCTTTATTTTAACCTTGAATTGCCACTTTCAGTGGTGCTTTCTAAAATGGAAATGCAGGGAATTTCCGTAAATAAAGACATTCTGAACGAGTTGTCCCAAGAAGTGAAAGCTTCTATAGAAAAATTACAGAGTGAAATTTTTAAAATAGCCGGCGAAGAATTTAATCTAAATTCCCCTCAGCAACTTTCCCAAATTTTATTTGAAAAGCTACAGTTGCCTGTTATTAAGAAAACTAAAACCGGTTATTCAACTGACGTTAGCGTATTAGAAGAGCTGGCAAATGAATATGAAATTGCTTCTCTTATATTAAATTATCGCCAGTTGATTAAATTAGAAACCACATATCTGTCTGGTTTAATGCCGTATATTGATCAAGATTCACAAAAGATTCATACCACCTTTAATCAAACGGTAACTACTACTGGAAGATTAAGCAGTAGCGAGCCAAATTTACAGAATATACCTGTGCGCCTGGAAGAGGGGCGTAGAATTCGAAAAGCTTTTGTTCCCTCCCAAGAAAATTATATTTTCCTGGCAGCGGACTATTCTCAAATTGAATTGCGGATTCTAGCCCATCTTTCCGAGGATCCTACATTAGTTACGGCTTTTCAAAATGAGGAAGATATTCACCAGCGGACTGCTGCAGAGATATTTGAGAAAGATTCTTCTGAAGTAACTTCTGATATGCGGAAAAAAGCCAAGGCAGTAAACTTTGGAATCGTTTATGGCATTAGTGATTATGGCCTTTCTCAGGATTTGAAAGTTCCTAGAAAAGAAGCCAAGCAATATATTGAAAACTACTTTGAGCGCTATCATGGAGTTAAAGAATATATGGACAATATTATTGAAAAAGCTCGCAAGCAAGGGTTTGTTTCAACCATCTTTAACCGCAGGCGGTATTTGCCAGAGATCAATGAGCAAAATTTTAGCAGGCGCAGTTTTGGAGAACGTACAGCTCGTAATACACCCATTCAAGGTTCTGCTGCAGATATAATTAAATTGGCTATGCTTCGTATTCAACACCGATTGGAAGAAAACTCAACCAGGGCTTGCATAATGCTACAAGTCCATGATGAACTAATTCTTGAATTGCCTGAGGAAGAACAATTATTGATTACCACAATTGTTAAAGAAGAAATGGAAAATGCTGTAGAACTGCTGGTTCCTATTAAAGTTGATATTTCTTATGGCCATAATTGGTATGATATGGAGAAAGTGTAACTATGCCGGAATTGCCTGAAGTAGAAGTAGTTCGCAGAGGTTTAGAAGCTGTGGCCAGCAAAAAGCAAATAAAAGAAGTGTGGGTTCCTACTCCCGGTGTAGTCGGGCATCCTTCAGTTGAAAAATTTATTGCTTTACTTCGTCAAAAGCAAATCATTAGTTTTGACAGGCACGGGAAATATCTCATCGTATATTTAAATAATTATAAATTAGTTATTCACTTGAGAATGACCGGTGTTCTGACCTGTGAAGATCAACCTCCCCCTTTAGAATCTCGGCATATGCGCATGGTAATATTGTTACAAGATGGAGGAACTATTTGTTTTTATGACCAGCGAAAATTTGGGAAAGTTTGGCTTTTGCAAACCGGGGAAGAGGATTATGCAGGAATAAATCGCCTGGGACCTGACTGGTTGAATGAAGCTAATTGGGAGCTGTTTAAAGAAAGATTAAAATCCCGGAAAAGAGCCCGTATTAAAAATTTGTTATTAGATCAAAGTTTCATGGCAGGTTTGGGAAATATTTATACAGATGAAAGCCTGTATCGAGCAGGTATTCATCCTTCAAAGAGAGCAGGTGAATTGTCAAGCACACAACTGTATGATCTTTATCATGCGATTATTCAGACATTAAAAGAGGGCATTGAACAGGGTGGAACCAGTTTTAGCAACTACCTTAATACTACCGGAGAAGAAGGTGGCTACCAAAATAGTTTGTCTGTTTACAGACGAAAAGGCCAATCTTGTCAAAATTGCGGAAGTATTATTCAAAAGATAATATTAGGAGGGAGGGGCACACATTTTTGCCCTAATTGCCAAGATAGTGCCGGTTAAGGTGTAAAAGAATTATTATATTGCACTTGCTCTTTATCACTCCCATATGATAAGTAAGACTTTTTAAAGAGGGAGCGATAAAGAGTTATGGAGTTAGAGGTTAGCATAGTTTTGCTAGCTATAGCCGTTAGCGTAGATGGCTTTGGAGTGGGGTTGGCTTGTGGAATTAGGAATTTAGTAATTTTGCCCCTTTCTTTAATTATGATATGCATCGTTTCAGCAGGATCGGTAGCGGTTTCCATGTTTTTGGGCCACAGTCTGGCATTAATAATACCAGTAGAATTAGTATCCCAAAGTGGTGGTTTTGTATTGCTGATAATGGGGTTTTATTTTATAATACAAGGTATAGGGATAAAAGATAAAAAGAAAAAGCAATCAAGCTTTAAAGGTAAAAATTTTAGAGAAAAGATATCTTTAATTACTGAGGTTCCTGAAGAGGCTGATGTTGATAATTCTGGAACTCTCAATACAAAAGAATCCTTAATCTTGGGCGTGGCTCTGGGAGCAGATGCCTTTGGTGCAGGGTTTGGTGCCGTTTTGCTCGGCCTAAACCCTTTTGTTACTGTAGCAGCGGTTGGAATAACGAAATTGATCATGATCCCTGCTGGAATATTTCTTGGTCAAAGAGCTATTTCAGTTGATCTTTTTTCTCGTTATGCTCCGGTTATTTCCGGATTAATTTTATTAATTATTGCTATGTCAGTTTTTATATAGAATGGATTTTCCAGAGTAAGGAGGTTGGCCATGATAATTGTTGGTTTAACAGGGGGAATAGCTTCAGGCAAAAGTACCGTGGCTAAGATGTTAGAAGAAAAAGGTGCTGTTGTTTTTGATACTGATGTTATAGCCCGTGAGGTTGTGGATATTGGACAACCTGCGTGGCATGAAATACTGGAGTATTTTGGTGAAGATGTTAAGCTAAAAGATGGTCTTATTGACAGAAAAAAATTGGGAGATTTGGTTTTCAATGATGCAGAAGCCAGGCATAAATTGAATTCAATTGTTCACCCCAGGGTGATGGAAAAATTGGTAGAAGACACTGAAGAACTTAAAAAGAAGAGCCAGCCTCCCGAAATTGTGGTATATGATGTTCCATTATTGATTGAAGCTGGAATGAATAAAATGGTGGATATAGTAGTTTTAGTATTTTCTTCAATTCAGGCCCAAAAAGAGAGGCTAAAAAAGAGAGATGGCTTTCTGGAAGAAGAAATTGAAGCCCGCCTCTCTTCCCAAATGCCAACAGAAGAAAAGAAAAAATATGCTGACTATATTATAGATAATAGCAGTGATCTGGAAGAAACCAATAGACAAGTAGAAGAATTATGGAGTATTTTACCTCTTGTTGATATGAAAAAGGTGAAAAAGTAAAACATATTTGGGTATATATAAACGTAAGCTTTATTTATATCTGCATACCAGGATTCTTACCTGGTTTATTTAACGTTTGGGAAGGAACGCTTAAATGAAATTTGGACGCAAACGCCTGTGGTTTTTGTTTTTTTTATTAATATTAATTTTAGCTGCTTATTCACTCTATTACCCTCTTTGGGGAAAATTAATATACCCTTTTCACTATGAAAAAGAAATTTATTATTATGCAGATAAATTTCAAAAGGATCCTTACTTGATAGCGGCAGTCATTCATGTTGAAAGTGGCTTTGATTCACATGCAATTTCACCTAAAGGTGCCAGAGGGTTAATGCAAATAATGCCTGAAACAGGGGAATGGGCAGCCATGGCTTTGGAAATTGAGGGATATAATCAAGGAATGCTTTTTGATCCACAACATAATATAAAGATAGGAACCTGGTACCTATCTTTCTTGCAGGATAGGTTTGATAACAACCTCATTGCTGCCCTGGCAGCATATAACGGGGGTCAAAGTAGAGTGGCAAGATGGATTGAAGAAGGTGTTTGGGATGGTGTTGGTGAAAATATTTATAAAATTCCTTATGCAGAAACCAGGGATTACGTTAATAAAGTTTTAAGGGCTTATGATAATTATCAAAAAATGTATTCTAGTTAGATAGTTGCTTTAATCTATAAGATTTTTCATATAGAATAAGAATTGATTCTTAAATGGAGTAGGAGGTATACTAATGCACCGTGTTACACTTATTAGAGGAGATGGATCTGGTCCGGATATTACTGCAGCCACCTTAAAAGTTATTGAAGCTACCGGAGTAGATATCATGTGGGATGAAGTTGTTGCAGGAGAAGATGCCCTTTCTCAAAAGGGTACTCCTTTGCCGCAGGAGGTTTTGGATTCTATTCAGAAAAATGGGGTAGCTTTAAAAGGCCCTCTTACTACCCCTGTGGGAACTGGTTTTCGGAGTGTTAATGTAGCATTACGGCAAAACTTGGGCCTTTATACAAATCTTCGCCCTGCCAAAAGTTATCCAGGAGTTAATTCACTGTTTAAAAATATTGATTTAATTGTGGTTAGGGAGAATACAGAGGATTTGTATTCAGGGGTGGAACATATGGTAGGCAAAGATGCTGCTGAAAGTATTAAAATCATTACCAGGGAAGCATCTCATAAAATTGTAAAATTTGCTTTTGAATATGCTATTAAGCACTCCCGCCAAAAAGTTACCGCAGTACATAAAGCAAATATTTTGAAATATAGTGACGGGCTTTTTTTGGAAGAAGCGCGCTCAGTTGCTCAGAACTATCCTCAGATTGAATTTGAAGAACGAATAGTTGATAATATGTGTATGCAGCTAGTGCAAAAGCCCGAAAACTATGATGTTATGGTTATGCCCAATTTATATGGGGATATTGTTTCTGATCTTTGCGCAGGACTGGTTGGTGGATTGGGCCTTGCACCCGGTGCCAATATAGGGGATGAAGCAGCGGTATTTGAACCAGTTCATGGAAGTGCTCCCAAATATGCCGGCATGGATAAGGTTAACCCCACTGCCATGATTTTATCAGCGGTGCTGTTGATGGAACATCTTGGTGAATTTGAGGTAGCCCGGAAAATAGAAGATTCACTGGCAGAAGTAATAGCAAAAGGAAGCAAGGTCACTTATGATCTGGGAGGGGAGGCCAAAACCTCGGAAATGGCTGAGGCTATAGTAGAAAAGATAAAAACGCGATAAGTATCAGTTCCTACATAATCATAAAACCTATGCGTGGGTAATTGCGGAAAAGAAAAAACAGGGTATAGTATTTTGGAAAAAAATAACTATCCCTGTTATTTTTTTGTACAACTTTATTTTATTACTTGGCATATTAGACTTTGTTTTGGAGAAAGTTATAGATAGACTCTGTTTATTTCCCGGAACGTATTTCCCTTTTATGAAACACGTTTCTTAGAAGTAGAAGTATACAGCACAAGTTTTTGGGAAATAGCTAATAGTAGAAAGGGGGGAAAAAGATGACTGTTTTTCATGCTATCCATATAATTGTGGGACTTTGGCTTGCCCTGGTGAATTTTACCGATGTATTGCCTATAGCAACATTGGTTTGGAACAATGTGATTCTGGGTTTGGTGGTGGCAATTTATAATGCCTATTATTTGTTTGCTCAAAAGAATGTAGATGTTCAGTCATGATTTTCATTAATGAAAATTAAAAGCTGGCAGAATTTAAAAAGAAGGGCTCTCCTTATTTAATAGGGATAGTTCTTCTTTTTTTGTGACTCTCAACATATATCCTTTATTTTCACTCTTTTCCCAATTAGGAAGAATTTTAAATATGCTAGAGACTTATTAAAGAATTTAAGATTAACATAAAATATTAAAGCGTGTGGCGCTAAATCATAGGATAAAGGTCAATATTGCCGCTTGTGAGTTCTTATATCCCACCTTATAATTAAGTTAACATAAAAATTCAAGTGAAGGGAGGGTAACTGGTCTGTATTTAATCTCCTTTATTCACTATTTACCAAGATATTACAAACAAGGTGGGATGAAATGAGTAAGAAGATATGGCTGTACATATCAGTATCTTTGTTGTTTTTTGCAGTATTTTTTTACAACACTTGCGAAGCGGAAGGAAACGGTGAAGTTAATGCCCGTGCTCTAAATTTTAGGCTGGGACCAGGAACTCAATTTTGGTCAATGGACTTGTTGGAAGAAGGAACTAATTTTGACATTTTAGCTAAAAAAAGTGGGTGGTACCTGGTAGAGCTTGATGATGGTTCTACCGGGTGGGTGTACTCCGGCTATATATCAACTTCTGGGGATAGCGGCAGCCTGGATATTGATGGTATTGGAACTTTGGAAGTAACTGCCTCTAATCTCAATATTAGAATGGGTCCAGGTTTGAATTATCAGCGTTTTGATACTCTCCCCCAGGGGACTGAGGCCAGGATCCTTGCCGAAGAAAGCGGATGGTTGTTAATTAAATTAAATTATGGTTCTACGGGCTGGGTTGATTCTACTTATACCCGGACTTTAGAAGGTTTAGAAAATGAGAGCCATAACCCAGGAGTAACAGTGGATGTTTCAAGACTCAACTTAAGATTGGGTCCTGGAACTCAATATTGGTCGCGGAGCTTACTTTCTTCTGGAACCCAGTTATCAATTCTGGGAGAAAAAAATGACTGGTTTTTGGTGGAGTTATCTGATGGAAGTATGGGATGGGTTTTTGCTGAGCATACAAGCAATCCTTCAGCTAATGGTAACATTTCCATGGAAGGCAAGCGCAATGTTTGGGTAAGTAACGATAACCTTAATATACGTTATGGGCCTGGATTAGATTATGGTAGCTTCGATACTCTTTCTGAGGGAACAGAAGGACGTGTTTTGGCTGAAGAAAATGGTTGGCTCCTTATAAAGTTAAATTACGGTTCCACTGGTTGGGTTTATGCTTCTTACACCAGTGATTCCAGAGTAGAGCCACCTTCTAGAGGAGAGAGGCCTCCCAGAGATATAGAGGAGGGAAGCCTACAGGGTAGAATTATTTGCCTTGATCCGGGCCATGGAGGTCATAACCCAGGGGCAGTGGGAATTACAGGGTTGCGAGAAAGTGAAGTGGCTCTCAATGTTGCCAGGAAGGTAGCAAGCAATTTGAGGGAGATGGGAGCTTCGGTGGTAATGACCCGAGATGGAGCTTACGATGTTTCCTTGGGAAACCGGGTTAATATTGCTCATCGAAATGGGGCGGATATCTTTGTTAGTATCCATGCTAATTCACACCCTAATCCCTCTATTTCCGGGACTGAAACTTACTATTACAGCTGGGGAAACAATGCCAGTTCCAGCCGCCATCTTGCTAACCTTGTCCAAACGGCTCTTGTGAATGATTCTGGGCTTCGTGACATAGGCGTAAAACATGGCAGTTTTTATGTGATTCGTACTCCCTGGATCCCATCAATATTAATTGAGTTGGGTTTCTTGTCAAACTACCATGATGAATCTTTGTTGAGGCAGGAATGGTACCTGCAGGGGCAAGCTCGTTCTATTAGCAATGCGATCAATAGTTATTTTAATGGCTAAAAAATAGTTGGGTAACAGGTTGGGTAATAAGAAATCGTGTAATAGGAAAAAGGAAGAAGTTAAACAAAAATCCCGGGATAAGCTTTCCCGGGATTTTTGGAATTAGAGTATAATAAATTAGCGATTAAACCACATTTTTCCAATCGTCATTTAAGGCTAATTTTGTTTCTTTGTCAACTTCCGGTGTTTCTCCCACCATTTCCGAAATGGCACTAATAATACCTTCAGTATCTATGCTATAATATTTTTGTAATTCTTCGGGGTGACCGACCCCGGAAAATGAATCAGGGACTCCCAGCCGTTTTAAATGGCATAATTTCCCGCTTTCAGCTATTGTTTCCGCTACAGCACTGCCAAGCCCACCTATGATGCTGTGGTTTTCAACAGTTATAATTTTCCCGGTTTCCTCTATTGCCTCCAAAACTGCTTTTTGATCAAGTGGCTTGATGGTATGCATATCAATCACTTTAACTTTTATTCCTCTGTTTTCGTTTAATATACGTGCAGCCTTTTCAGCATGCAAAACACCAGTTCCACAAGCAATTACGGTTACATCAGAGCCTTCATGCAAAGTAATTGCTTTTCCTATCTCATATCCATATTCATGGTGTTTATGTACGGGTCTTTCGAACTCCCTGCCTATACGTATGTATACAGGTCCCGGGTAATCTGCGCTGGATATTACAGCATTGGCGATTGCATATCCATCAGCAGGGGCAATCACAGTCATATTGGCAAAAGAACGCATAACTCCCATATCTTCGGTGCAGTGATGGGTGGTGCCCGCCTGGCCAAATGATAATCCAGAGTGGGTGGCAATAATTTTACAATTAAGGTTTTGATAACAAATATCAGTGCGTATCTGTTCACTGGCTCTTAGAGAAGCAAATACTGCAAAGGTAGAGACAAAAGGTAAAAATCCAGCAAGGGCCATTCCTGAAGCTATGCCGAATAAATTTTGCTCAGCGATACCAACATTAAAAAACCTTTCGGGAAATTCGCTGGCAAACTTTTTAGTTTTAGTTGATTTTGCCAGGTCTGCAGTCAGGGTTACAATTTCTTCCCTTGCTTTTCCCATTTGGGTAAGGACTTCACCATAAATCTCAGTGGGGGTCATTTTTTCGATATCATAGTTATGAAACTGGGAACTCATTGTTTTCCTCCTTCTTAGATTATCTAAGTTTTTCCGTATAGCTGATCAATAGATTTTAATGCCATTTCTTCTTTTTCAGGATCTAACCCCCCATAATGCCAGGGAACTTCACCTTCCATATAATCTACTCCCTTGCCTTTGACTGTGTTGGCAATGATCATAGTAGGTTTCTCAGTGGTTTCATGGGCGTTTTCTATTGCTTTACCCAGCTGCTGAAAGTCGTGGCCGTCTATCTCCAAGGTGTTCCATCCGAAGCTCATCCATTTTTCTTTGAAAGGCTCCAGGGCCATAATGTTTTCGACGCTTCCATCTATGCATAACTGGTTTCGATCTACAAAAGCAGTTAAATTGGAAAGGTTGTAATGTTTGGCAGCCATAGCTGCCTCCCAGACGCTTCCTTCATTACACTCTCCATCACCAAGGATGCAAAAGGTTCTCCATTTTTTGCCCTTTAGCTTTGCTCCTAAAGCTAATCCTACAGCTATAGGTAATCCGTGTCCAAGTGATCCGGTCGATGCATCCACTCCCGGGACTTTTAAATGATCCAGGTGCATGGCGAAATCGGAGTGAGTATGATTAAATTTTTGAAGAAGTTCTTCATGGAAATAACCTTTGTGAGCCAGAATGGGGGCATAACCCACACCCCCGTGCCCCTTGCTAAGTATTAAACGGTCACGGTTTTCCCATTTGGGGTTTTGAGGGTCGATGTTCATGTAGTGGTAATAAAGGATGACCAGAATGTCCACTTGACTTAAAGCGCCGCCGACATGACCTCCTCCTGCCCAAACAATTGTTTTGATAATTTTTCGCCTGATTTCCCAAGCTTTTTCAGTAAGGGCAGCAATTTGCTCCTCTGTTAAAGCCATGATGAAGCCTCCTTCAAATAGTTAATTTCAATAGTTTAGATTGGAAAGGGCTTTATTCAATTATATCCTCTTGGCACAAAAATATCCCCACAATCATGCCTTTGCTATGCCGCATAATATGTGAAAAAATACAGAAATATTTTTGCTGGAAATACAACATAATGATCCTTCGAGGAAAATAATCAAGATTCCTGCTAATGTATGATCTATTTTATAATTGTTCTTTAAGAATGGTTAAGTTACAATAAATAAAGAAATGGCTTAATTTTTCCGGCTTTCTATCATGCAGAAGGTGGTAAAAGGTTATGGCTGATAAGGAGAAATTGACTGTTGTAATAGAATTGCTTAGAGAAGATTTGCAAAAGCTTATGCTTAATAAGAAAAATTTTTTAGATGAAGAGATTCTTACAAAAAGCAAAAAATTAGATAAGCTTTTAAATAAGTACTACCAGCGGTTTTTACATAGATTAGATTAAGAGATGTTGGCTAATAATTAAACTAATTGCAAGGAGGAACGAAGTAAGATGAATGAAGTAGAAAATCTTGCAGTGAACACTATTCGATTTTTATCAGTAGATGCCATTGAAAAAGCTAAATCCGGGCATCCAGGCCTTCCTATGGGGGCAGCCCCTATGGCTTACACCCTCTGGTCTCGTTTTTTAAAGCACAGCCCTCGGAATCACCAGTGGTTTAATCGGGATCGTTTTGTTTTATCTGCCGGGCATGGTTCTATGCTCTTGTACTCCCTTCTCCACCTGTTTGGCTATGATCTTTCTCTGGAGGATATTAAGAGTTTTCGCCAATGGGGCAGCAAAACTCCCGGTCATCCGGAGTATCGTCAAACTCCCGGGGTGGAGACAACTACAGGCCCTCTGGGGCAGGGGATTGCCAATGCAGTTGGAATGGCTGTTGCCGAAAGAAGATTGGCAGCGGAGTTTAATAGAGAAGGGTATCCTCTGGTTGATCATTATACATATTGCCTGGCAGGAGATGGGTGCATGATGGAGGGTATTACTTACGAGGCAGCTTCTTTGGCCGGACATTTTAAATTGGGCAAGTTGATTTGTCTTTATGATGATAATGAAATAACTATTGATGGAAGTACCCATTTTACATTTAGTGAAGACATAGAGCAAAGATTTAATGCTGCCGGTTGGCAAGTATTGAAAGTAGAAAATGGCAATGATCTTGAAACTATTGCTGAAGCTATTGAAACTGCCAGAGAGGATTTGAGCAGGCCAACATTGATCCAGGTAAAAACTGTAATTGGCTATGGTTGCCCTCAAAAAGAAGGAAAGGCAGAGACGCATGGAGCACCCATCGGATATGAAGAAGCTTGTGGGGCAAAAGAAAGGTTAGGCTGGCCGTTAGAGCCTCTTTTTTATATTCCCGAAAAGGTTAGGGAACATTTTTCCTCGTTAACACATGCATCGGAATCAAAAAGGAAAGAATGGGAAACTCTTTTGGCAAGCTATCGTAAAGAATTTCCTAAGCTTGCAGAACGTTTCGATTACTGGATCTCTGGAGATGTCCCCAAAGAGTTAAAGAAAGAACTTGAGGAGATGAGTTTTGATGATCCCCTTGCTACCAGGGGAGCTTCAGGCCAGATTATGCAAAAGATTTACGATTATTTACCAAACTTTATGGGAGGTTCTGCTGACCTTGGAAGTTCGGTAAAGACCTTTTTAAAAGAAGGGGGCACGTTCCTGTCCGAAGAACCAGATGGAAACAATATTTATTTTGGCATAAGAGAGCATGCTATGGGAGCTATATTATCTGGAATGTTTCTACATGGAGGCTTACATACATATGGATCATCGTTTTTTATGTTTTGGGATTACATGAAGCCGGCAGTAAGAATGGCTGCTTTAATGGAATTAGGTGTGATATATGTGTTTTCCCATGATAGCATAGCCGTTGGCGAGGACGGGCCTACTCATCAGCCCGTGGAACAAATGTCAAATTTACGATCTATCCCTAATTTAACGGTGCTGCGGCCTGCAGATGGAAAGGAAACTGCATATGCCTGGTGGATTGCACTAAATAGAAAAGAAGGGCCTACCGCTCTGTTGCTATCCCGGCAACCACTTCCCCAGTTAAAAGAAACAGGCGAAGATGCTTTAAAAGGTGGGTACGTGCTTCAAAAAGAAGAAGGGGAATCACCTGATTTAATCATTATTGCCACGGGATCGGAGGTAAGTTTGGCTTTAGAAGCTACAGAGGAATTGAAAAAGAATAATATTGATGTGCGGGTGGTAAGTATGATGAGTGTGGATCTGTTTGAGAAGCAGTCTCAAGAATATCAAGAGAAGGTGCTGCCTCCTCATATCAAAAAACGACTGGTAGTAGAGGCAGCGTTGCCTCAAGGATGGGAACCTTATGCTACTGATGGAGGCAAAGTAATTGGGGTCGATGATTTTGGGTCTTCTGCCCCTCTAAAAGTGGTAATGGAAAAATACGGTTTTACAGTGGAAAATGTGACAAAGCAGGCATTAAAGATGTTTGAAAATAAATCTTAAATTAAGGGGAAATACCTGCTAAAATCTTGCTGGGAGGCGAAAAATAATAAACGCGGGGAAGCATTTCAATATCAAAACGAAAAAATGGTTGATTGCCGGAATCGGGATAGCTTTGCTTTCATTAGTTCTTTTGATAACTTTTGCCGGATTGCATGAATTAAGAAGCCCACCTGTTAAAACAGAGGCTATCCCTCAGCATCGACTGATTACCTGTCCGGTTTCTGAAGAGTTGCCAGAGCCTCGAGTTCCAACTGTAGAAAAAGAAATTTCTGAGGCCGGAGAACCTTTTGCTGAAAATGTTTATGTGATTTTGATAGACGGATTGCGAGTAGATGCTCTGGAGGTAATGCCATATGTAAGTAGTCTGGCTGAGGAAAGTAGTTATGGCGTAATTCAAGTAGAGCAGCCTACCTATTCCCGTCCAGCTTATGCCAGGCTAATCACCGGCGCTTCTTCTTCGGTAAATGGTATAAACAGCAACGCGCAAGCCAGAAGAATGACTATCCCTACTTTGTTCGATTTGGCTTATGATGCAGATTTAAGCACCGGAATATCTGCTTATTATTGGTTTTACGATATAGCCGTAGAAAAATTTAATTCACAGGGCAAAGTAATTGAGGATGAAAACTTGCCTATTCAGTACGGTTATTATTACTACGATCTTTATGATGATTACTATGATGAGAAGACATTTGAGGAAGGAAAGCGGATTGTAGAAGAGCATGAACCCAATCTTATGATTCTTCATTCCATGGAAGTTGATATCTTGGGCCATGCTTATGGTGGATTATCGGAGCAGTACCGGGATGCGGCTTATCGTAACGATCAATATATTGAAGAGTTTATAAATTCAATTCCAAATCCTGAAGAATCAGTGATTATGATTACTTCTGACCATGGAATGACTCATACTGGTCGTTTGTTACCTGCCGGAGGGCACGGTGGGCCTGAACGCGAAGCTGTGGAAGCTCCGCTAATAATAAAAGGCAAAGGTGTATCTGGTGAAGAGTTAACAGGCTATACGCAGGTGGATTTTGCTCCCACTATTGCCGGATTATTGGGATTGCCCTTTACGGCTTATATGGAAGGGAATATCATGACTGATGCTTTTCAGTGGGATGAAAGCACAGTTCAGGAAAAAGATGCTCGCTTGCAAGAAGTTCATCAACCTTTTGTTTCTGCCATGCATGAATATCATGATGTTTCTTATTCTCCTGAAGCAGCCTCACTCTCAAACTTGGGACATAATGTCCAGGAAAATGCGGTCAACATGCGCATGATCGTTGCGTTTATAATAGCAGTAATTTTAGCAATAGGAGCAGCTTTATATGTTTCCTGGAAAGAAATATCACCTTATGAATGGTTACAACAAAGGGCATACTTGATAATTGGCGCGGTTTTGGCTACTCTGGGTTATGCTGTTGTTCATCAGCTGATTTTTTATGGAGTATTCGATTTTAGTTATTCATACAGTGTCATGGGGCTAGACTTTGAAATAACTGTGAAGCTGGCCAGGTTGCTGCTTGCCTTGACATTGCCGGCATTATTGGCCTTTGTTACGTTCTATTTAATATATTATTATTGGATGCGCAAGAATCCTAACCTGGGCACTTATATTTTCAGTGTCTCCATTTTGATCTTGGCTTTGTTTTTAGTAATAGTAGCAGCTATCATTCTGCAGGGCGGGAGTGAATTGTTTTTACCCCAACCAAATTATTATATGGTTTTGTTGTTTACCCTCTATCATCTGTTTGTAACTGTTATTGCCGCCTTAATTGGCGGGAAATTGTTGAATAAAAAAGTTTTGCATAACACCCGCTCATTCTAGTGCTAAATAAAAGACAATTATTAGATAAACAGACCGGCCAGGTGATTTATGATACCTCCCAGCAAAAATGCTCCTATGGTTGTTAATAATAGAATGCCTCCTGCCATTTTCAAACTGAATTCTCGAGTTAAGCTGGCAACTACAGCTATGCATGGCACATAGAAAAGCCCTACTGTAGCTCCTACAAACAATTGAAGAGTATTCAAGTCCATTTCCATAAGAGGTAAGACTGTAAGTTCCCGTCGCATGATGCCCAGGATTAACGGGACAGCAGCATCAGAAGGCAACCCCAGCCAACTTACTACCAGCGGGCTTAATAAATTCCCCAAAAAGACCATTAAGCCGCTTTCATAAAGAATAGCAGCTATGGCTACGCCAACTACCATGGGAAGTGCTCCGTCAACCATGAAATGCTTGATTCTTAACCAAATCTTTTTAAAAAGAACTTCGCCCCTGGGTAATAGCAGATCGGGAATCTCCATAAGGGTTTCGGGGGGATCTCCCTTGAGCATACGGTTTAACACCAGGGCAACACAAATCATGGCTGCAATAGCCATTAAGAATACGGCAACCATTACCGGGATGGATTGGGCCGATAGCAGAGCTATGAAGGCCCCTGTTTGCGCTATGCAAGGCACAGCCAGGCATACCATGGTGACAATTATAAATCTTTCTTTACGGGAGTTGAGGGCGCGAGTGGACAGAATTGCCGGAATTGCGCAACCATAGCCCAAAAGAATGGGGATCACCCCCGAGCCCTGCAAACCAATTTTGTTTAACAAGCCATCTAACAAGATACCCAAACGTGGCAAATAACCACTGTCTTCCAGAAAGCTCAGGGCTAAATAAAAAGATATGACATAAGGTAAAACCAGGGCAAAAGGCCACTCTATACCCTTAATTAAAAAACCGTACTCACCGATAAAGATATTTTGCAGGGCGCCTTCTGGAACGATTTGGGTTACCAGAAATTCTATTTGGGGAAATATGAGTCCTCTGAAAAAAGGCAGAAGGATTTGTTGCCGCAATTGCAATCCCAGGCCCACTACAACCCCGAATATAAGTCCAATAATTACTATAGCCATTGGTAAGCCGGGCCAGGGCCTGGTTAGAAGATCTCCCCATTTTTCCCTCTTAGTTCGGGTTTCCATATGATCTTTCTGCCAGACTTGTTTACAGATGTTTTCTACTCTTTCCCACGTAACCTCTGAAGGTGCTTTAGAAGCGGAGTAACTCTTCTTTTGAATTAGTTGAGAAATCTGTTTCTTAAGTTCTTCCATCCCTTCGCCGGTAACTGCTACAGTGGGAATTACTGGCAAATCTAATTCTTGGGAAAGTGCTTTGGCATCAATACGATAACCTTTTTCCCTGGCCAGGTCACTCCGGTTTAGAACAACGATAATGGGCAGCCCTTGTTGTTGAATTTGCAGCAGGAGGTAAAGACTGGCTTCCATGTTGCCGGCATCTACAACACACACCACCGCAGAGGGTTTTTCCAAGTTGGTAATAGGGCAGGAATGCTCATTACCACAATGCTCTCCCCCGGCGACCATTCTGGTTTCGCCACCATGCAGCATGTCCACAGCCACTGCTTCGGCTTCGTTTGTTGCATTCAAGGAGTAAGTGCCCGGCACGTCTACCAGGTTAACTTCCTTTTCTTCCAATACCATGGTGCCGCCAGTAAATTCCACGGTGGTGCCGCAGTAATTTGCCGCCCTTACATTTAAGCCGGTGAGGCGGTTGAATATTACACTTTTACCTACATTAGGCAGGCCCATTAAAAGAACTGTTTCAGGCATTGTTTTACATCACCGCCTGCCCGCAAGAGTTTTTATTAATATATATCTGGCGGGCCAGGGAGCGGCTCAAAGCCACATAACGTCCATTAGTTTTTACTATAATGGGGCCGCCAAATTTCTGGCGGGTAACAACTTGCACAACTTTATGGTGCCTCAACCCCAAAAAAGTTAACATATCATTGTCGGGAAGGCGGCTAATGATTCCTTCTTCGCCTGTAGGCAGGTTATTTAGAGAAGTTTCAGATTCATTTTGTGGCTCTTGGAATGAAAATGAGGAAAACTTATTTTCAGAATTATTATTTGGGCGTATTTTTTTTAAAGGTTTCATGTAAATGGCACCTCTCTTTATAATTTTTATATTAAACTGCAGTAACTAACGTGGAAAAATCTTTTTCCCGACGAGTTTTGTTATTTTCTATTCTATAAAGAACAGAACCATCGAAAGTTGCTTTGTTTTGGACAACCATGGAGTGAGGCGTAATGGTATCCGGTAATTTATTGTACTGACTTTCCACTCCTTCCCGGGGACGGCGAAATATCAAACGAGCGCCATCATCTCCTGCGGACATTAGATTTTCTAGTATTTTATCTTTGGGTTCACATTGCAGCGCTGCAATTGCTACATTAAAGGAAAAAGGAATTTTCTCGGTTCCATCAGCCTTGGCCACTGTTACTTGGTCTTGCATCTTTAATGAACTTACACAATTTTGGGCAGCTTCAACAGCTTCTTGGTCTCGATCAATGGCGATTACCCTTGCACCGGTGAACTTAGCCATGTGAATGGCAGTATAGGGTATCCCTCCACAACCAATATTTAAAATTTGGTCGCTGTCTGTTATTTGGGCCAGTTCTATTTCTTTCCTTATGACCTGATGGTAGCGGCGTGCATAAAACGAAACCACAACCGGGTTGGTTGAAACTTTTTTTTCCATTAATGCAAATAATGAAGGGATAATTCCCATAATTCTCACCACGTTTTCTTCTTGTTTATTAGTTAGTTGTGCCTAACTTTTGAGCGAAATAAAAACCTGATCTTTTTGTAGTTTCAGGCATATGTTTAAAATGTTAGCCAAGCCTAACTTAATTTATCATAGTAATTAATAAGTTGTCAATAGGGGAAATATTTATGTGGGGAAATATTTATGCCGGTTTTTAAGGTTTGGGGGGTGTATATCTATGGTTGCTCTTGATTAATTGTAATATTGCCTGAGGTTTTACAATAAAATTGAGCAGGAGAGAAGTTTGTTGATGTGGAATAAGAAATTAACTTATTATTTAGACTTCTTCGAGGAGGGCTTTTTTTGGGCAGTAATAATTTCCTGTACTTGTTTTTTAGGAGCATTAAAATATTTTTGGTTGTTTTGTTTTTTTTGGGGATAGCT
>PWGT01000024.1 GCA_003554535.1 Syntrophomonadaceae bacterium
GGGATCAGGAGGCCTGGTGGTGCTCAATGAAGATGATTGCATGGTTTCAGTCGCCCGCTATTTTCTGGAATTTACCCAGCAAGAATCATGTGGCAAGTGCACATTTTGCCGGCTGGGAACCAAACATATGCTGGATATACTGACCCGCATTACTAAAGGAGAAGGCAAAGAAGAAGACCTGCAAACTCTTAAAGAGCTTGGCGAAGATGTAAAAGCAGGCTCTCTTTGTAACTTGGGTGGCACTGCCCCCGATCCGGTGCTAACAACCCTGAAGTATTTCTGGGATGAATATGAAGCTCATATAAAAGAAAAACGATGTCCCTCGCTAATGTGCAAGGATCTCATTGCTTTTTATATTGAGCCTTCCAAATGCAGCAAACTATGCAATGTATGTGTGGGAACTTGTCCTACCGAAGCAGTATATACAAGAGAAGACGGGCTCAAAGCTATTGACCAGGATAAATGCGTAAAATGCGATAACTGCAGGAAAACTTGTCCGCCTGATTACGATGCAGTAGTAAAATTATCTCCGGTTGAATTACTGACAGAAAAGGAAGGATAATTAAATGAGCGAAATTAAACTAACCATTGATAACCAGGAAATTACCGCCACCGAAGGTGAAAAGCTTTTGTGGGTGGCGTTAGAAAACGATATTTACATTCCAAACCTTTGTGCAGTTAAAGAGCAGGAACGTCCCGCTGCAAGCTGTCGCTTGTGTTTTGTAGAAGTGGAAGGTTATTCGGAGCCGGTAACTTCCTGCACTTTGCCTGTAAAAGAAGGTATGAAAGTGCAAACCAGAACTCCGGCAGTAGACCGGCTGGTTAAGTCAGCGTTCGAGCTTTTGCTCTCAGATCACAAAATAAACTGCGGCAAGTGCCCGGCTCGCAAAAGCTGTGAGCTAATTAACATGGCCAAGCAAAGAGGCATGAAGTTAAAGTTGGAACGCTTACCTGCCCTGGAAAGAGAACAGGAAATAGATGACAGCAGCGAACATCTTACATTAGATCGTAACAAATGCGTACTTTGTGGCAGATGCGTATGGGCAGATAGAGAAAAAGCGCAGGCTGGATGTTTTGGATTTGCCAGGCGCGGCCTGAACAGAAGTGTTACAACTTTTCAAGACATTAGCCTTGCCGAAACAAATTGCACCGGTTGTAAAATTTGTGCTGAAGTATGCCCGGTAGGGGCACTGGTAGCCAAAGAGCCGGCTGAAAGTTAAATATTTATTTGAAAAAGCGAGGTCTGTTTATGAATTTGGAAGAAGTTAGAGACAAAGTGTATTTTGTTGAGGGGATGAATTCGGGAAAATACCCTTATTCAAATTCCCTTCTAATTGAAGATGACCAGGTACTGCTTGTTGATACAGGAACAGGTCCAGAAGTTGTCAATGAAATCGCTCAGGAAAAAAAGATTAACATTCTCCTCAATTCCCACGGGCATGAAGATCATATTGCAGGAAACTATCTATTTCCATCAGCAACAATATGCGCACATCAATTTGATGCACCGGCAATCAGATCAACAGAAAAACTAAAAGAACTTTACGATGTTACCGATTCTGAAGTAGAAAAAGAAATGGATGTTTTTCTGGAAGATATGTTCAGCCTCAGAAATTCACGAGTAGATATGGAATTTGAAGATGGCAAAATGTTCAACCTGGGCAATGTTAAACTGGAGGTAATTCACACTCCGGGACATTCTGCCGGTCATTGCTGTTTTTATATTCCTAAAATGAAACTGGTATTCCTTTCCGACATCGATTTGAGCTCCTTTGGGCCCTGGTACGGATGCCTGGATTCTAACATTACTGATCTTATCAGCTCTATTCATCGCATAAAATCGTTAGATTATGAAACAGCTATTTCCAGCCATAAAGGCATCATAGAAGGAAAAGAAGAAGTTGATGAAAAGCTGGATAAGTACCTGGAAAAAATCTACGAAAGAGAAAATATGCTGTGGGAGTTACTGCATGAAGAAAAGAACCTGGAAGAAATTGTAGAAGAGGCCATCATATACGGTAGTTTCCCGGAACCTCAAGGTATGTACCGGTTAATGGAAAAAACCATGATCATCAAACACTTGGGTAAGCTGGTGGAAGAAAATAAAATAAATCGAACCCACCGAGGCTTTACACACACTTAAAAAAAGCTCTAAATCGCAACATGTAGACTTTATTGGACGGCAATAATGCTCTCAACATTGCTCTGTCTATATAGTTTTTTTATGGATTTATATCCAGGAGGGAGGAAATCATGAACCGAAAAAGATGGGGCGCTCTGGCCATATTTTTAGTGTTATTTATTTCACTGGCTCTAAATCCTTATGCATGCCTTGGTATAGGGGTGGAAGATGAGAAATGGGCTCGGAAAGTATATCAACCGGGAACAGGAGATAGCCTTGCTCTTATTGACCTGGAAGGGATGATTATATCGGCTCCTGATAGCCCCTACCTGGGCGATGTGGACACTCAAGAAAACTTCACGGATAAAATGGAATCAGCTTTCGCCAGTGATGACATTGAGGGCATAATCTTGAGAGTTAATTCTCCCGGTGGCGCCGTTCACAAATGCGACTACATTTTTAATGAAATATTAAACTTGAAAGAAAAGTATGAAAAACCCCTTCTCGTTTACATGGATGAAGTCGCTGCATCGGGGGCTTACCTTATTTCCGCTACTGCCGACAAAATCATGGCCAATCGCCATGCCCTCACAGGAGCCTTAGGAGTCTATATGACAACAATAAATGTTCACCAGTTGGCCGAAGAATGGGGTATAGAAAGCGAAACTTTCCAAAGTGGCGAATATAAGGATATGCTGAACCCTCTCCGGGAGGTAAAAGATGAGGAAAGAGAAATTATGCAAGAAGTAATAGATGAAAGTTTTTCTTTCTTAATTGATTCCATTTTGGAGCAGCGAGAAATGGAAAGAGATGAATTGAAAGAACTGGCCGATGGTAGAATTTATACCGGGCCTCAAGCAGAAGAGAACGAACTGATTGATGCAGTGGGCACGATGGATGATGCAATTGAAGAAGCAGCAGTTTTAGCCGATACCAGTGACCCTGAAGTTCTTCATTATTACACTGAACCCCCATCAACATTTGAAATGCTTTTGAACAGGATTAATGCCGGATTGAGCGGACCAGAAAACCTGGAAGAGATAATTTACCAGGAGTACCATCATCCCAGGCCCATGTACCTGTGGAAAAACTAAACAATTACATGGATTTATAAATAAATTTTAGTTTTGGCAGAAAGGATAAAAAACCATGGAAAGTAACATTGATAATGAAATTAAGCGGGGATTGTTTCTTCCTGCTGGTTTCAAGGTGAGGTTAATCGCCTATATTATTGATTTGATTGTAATAATTTCCATTGTAAACCTCCTGGTTGCCTGGGGGCCTATTCCCGCCAACCTTGTTACACCAGGTATTGAATGGCTTGGCCTGGGGTTGAGCCTGGCAGGCATAACTGCATCTTTATATTTTCTACTCATGACCAGAAAGTGGAGGCAAACTATTGGCAAAATGATCACCGGCATTGAAGTCATCCGCACAGATGGCCACCCTCTTGACTTCAGCACCCTTCTATTTAGAGAAGTTTTTGGTCGTTTTATTTCCCAATTAGGAGGCCTGCATCTTGGCTACCTTTGGGTGGGCTTGCATCCTCAAAAAAAGAGTTGGCATGATTCCATCAGTGATACGGCAGTTATTCATCAGAAAGAAAATATCCTTAAACATTACATCAAAATAAACTAGAAAAAATAAGCTAGAAACTGTGGGGTTATTCTTGAGGCATGGGATTTTCAAAATAAATGCTTCTGCTGGGGAATGCCACAGAAACTCCTTCTTCCTCCAGTATCTCCATTATTTTAAAGTTTATATTTTGCTTGGCTTTCAAGTGTTCATCCCACTTGACACTTTTGGTGAAAAAATAAAGAAAAATGTCCAGGCTGCTGTCATTAAAACCAGCGAAACGGACAAATATTAATTCATTATCTACATCAGGGTGGTCTTCAAGCATCTTCTCAATCTTTTTAATACAAGATTCAATCTTTTGCCGCGGTGTAGTATAGGTAACTCCCAAGTTAAAAGTAATCCTTCTTTTGCCCATTTCGGACCAGTTAGTTATTGCCTCACTAGCAAGCAATGCATTGGGAATGGTTACCAGTCCCTTGGCAAAAGTTCTAACTCGGGTGCTTCTAAAAGAGATATCTTCTACTACTCCTTCTACGTTGGGGGTAGCTATCCAATCCCCTATAGTAAAAGGCCTCTCGGTAATAATGATAATTCCCCCGAATAAATTAGAAATAGCATTTTGAGCTGCCAGAGCGATGGCCAAACCTCCCAAACCCAACCCTGCAATAACCCCGGATATATCAAACCCCCATTCTCTGGCAATTATAGTAAAAACCAATACTATAACGATGAAACGCAACACTTTGGAAATAAATGTTACAACAATATCATCCATGTTTAAATTAAATTTTTGTTTAAGATTGCTCAAAAAATGGGATGATTCTCCGCTCAGGTTATAGAAGCCCCAACCCACTAAGATGACAATAATAGTGCGAAAAACTGAAGTTAGCAAAATTTCCTGGGATTCAGTTAACTCCGGCAAGTATCTTAAAGCCAGAAAAATTCCTAAGAAAATGAAAAAAGAACGCAGGGGGCTGGCAAATGCAGGAAATATGCTTTCGCTGATCTGGGGCCTGGATCTGGGGAAAAGTATAAGCGCCAGCAAATACACTAACTTTGATAAAACACCTTTGAAAGCTATAAATACAAAAATAATTAAAAGCCCTAAAAAAAAGCTCCAGGCTCCAGGCATGAAAGTTGTTTCCATAAATTCCTGTATAGCTTCCAAATCCATAACTAACCAACCTATCAACAAATATTATTTTATTACTATCTATCAATTAATATTTACTATACTAAACATAAATACCATTACAACATCATACTTTTATATCCCGATTTCAACAAGGTGCTTGATTATCTTGGGTAGCAGGCCAGGGTGGAACACTTAACTTCTTTACAAGCCAAACATCCCACCCTAGCCTCCTCCTAAAGGTGGAAACAAAGAAACGGTATCTCCGTCCTGCAGGCGGGTTTTTCTTCCCTTTAAATGAGCAATATTTTGCCCGTTTACCAGGACAGTAGCACTCTCCAATTTCTTTTGAAAATCTTCCCCATAACTGGAGACAAGTGAGCTAAATACATCTTCTACCGTGTCAGCTTTCATACTTATTTCTTTTTCGCCTGTAAAACCCCTAAGTGTAGCATATAATTTTACCAGGACCAAATTAAAGCTCACCTTTCTTGAAGACAATTAATTTATTTTTCAATTCCCAATTTACGCAGCGTCCGTTCAGTGGGAATTCCATTTTGATCCCATCCCCGCAACCGGTAAAAAGTAGGCAGCATCTCATCTAGCGGGACCCGAGAGCGAGGCTCCTCCTGTCTTTGGAGTTCGTGAGTTAGCCTCCTGGGTAAAGTATCATCTCTTCTAGAGAAACCTTCCCGCGCATTAAACAGGCGGCACATATTGAAAACTCTCTGCCCCAACTTCAGGAAATCCTCCGGACTCATTTCGTTTCCGGTGCAATGGGAATGAGCCTTGATATGAGGGAAGGGGTGGTGGAAAACTTTTTTAGGTAGGACTGCTCCTTTAGGTGAATACATAAATTTACCAAATTGATTGCCACCCAGCATAAGGGAATTGTTAACTACCTTGGAAACCAACCGGGAACGATTCTACATCTTTAATAGAAATTCGGGAAATACTGCATAATTTGTGAAGTTACAGCTGCCAAGAGTGCTTATGGCTTCCAGCACTGTCTGATTAAAAACAGCAAGGCCAGGCTTTCCCCTCGTGGTATAGGGATCTACGGTAATAGGGCCATTTGACTCCAAAAATACCACATAGCCTGCTCCCAAGTGACACCCACCACGATTGGCGACTGCATAACCTAATCCTTGTCCAACCGCAGTCCGGGGCTCATAAGCAGCTAATTCCAAACCTTTGGAGTGCATAGCATAATCTTCTCCACCGTATTTCTGAGCCAAATGAGCCACTCCTTCTGCCATGTCATCACCGAGTCCACGCCTTAAGGCTATGTCTTCAATAGCCTGGGAGATATTGTCACTGCGACCAAAAGCAAGATCAGTTTTGATAAATCCGTCTTCACCGGCTTCCATTACAAAACCGAGGGCATTTCCAAGCGATATTGTATCCAGGCCAAGGAGGTCTGCCTGGCGATTCCACTCATTAATAGCTTGCAAATCAGATATCATTAAGTTCGAGCCAAGCATACCCAGAGTTTCATACTCGGGCCCCTTGACCGGCTTTTCGTCTACTTTCACCTGTCGACCACATCTCATGGGACATCCATAGCATCCGATATTTTTTACCAAGTATTCTTCCGCCAAAGTTTCGCCACTAATTTTATCTGCATCTTTGAATTGACCGTATTTAAAGTTACGAGT
Source organism: Syntrophomonadaceae bacterium (assembly GCA_003554535.1). The sequence goes on from PWGT01000024.1 coordinate 6,491, forward strand.
GGGGAGTGTATGAGTGGCACTGGTTCGGTTAATAAAAATGGAAGTTCCATACTGAGGCAGCTCCTCACTGGTTGCAGGGTGCGAACGTAACTGATCCCTCCACTCCTTACAAGCCTCTTTGAAAAGCTCCTCATTATATATGGCAGGCTTTTTATTTCCACCTGCTGAAACTGCTTTCAGGTTTTTGCTTCCCATAACCGTGCCTACACCCGATCTGCCCGCTACTCTCTCCTCGCTGACAATACATGCAAACTTGACCAGATTCTCACCAGCCGGTCCAATCACCATTTTACCAGTCTTATCTGGAAGTTGTTCCTGGGTTTTTTCCGTGTCCAGGCCCCACAAATCCCGAGCATCTTTTATTTGGACTCCTTCATCAGAAATGTCAAGGTAAACAGGATCATCCGCTTTTCCTCTAACAATCAAAGCATCATACCCTGCTCTTTTTAAATGAATCCCAAAATTGCCTCCACAGTTAGAATCTACTATGGCACCTGTTAAAGGAGACTTGGTAGTCACATTAAAACGATTGCTGCTAGGAGCCCCGGTTCCAGTAAGAGGAGCAGTAGTTACTATAAGCGCATTCTCCCCTCCCAGCGGGTCAATTCCAGGAGGAACCAGGTCATAAAGAAGCCTGGCTCCCAAACCTTTATTGCCCACATATAATTCCAACGTTTTGTCCGGAAGTGAATAACTATCTATCTTATTTTCGCTTAAATTCACTTCCAATACTTTCCCCATGTAACCATAAGCCATTAAAAATACCCTCCCCATTAATTTCTTTGTTAAAAATTAATCATTCAAGATAAATAACCAAGATGAATAGCTCTTAGTCTATTAACTATTCGGTGTATAGTAAAAACATTTCTTAACAAAGCAAAACTTTTAGCACAAAATACTCTCAATTTATTGCCTTTATGAATAATTCTTCATAAATAAACAAATCCCTGCAAAAATTGACTAAACTGAATTCCCCTACAAATTGAACCTACAAGGGAACAACAGATCAAATTAGAGATGTTTATCCACTTGAGAAGCAATAGAATTCTTGGGCTGGGCACCCATGATACTCTCAACTTCTTCCCCGTTTTTAAATAACTTGAGAGTAGGAATACTCATGACTTCGTAGCTTGATGCCAAATCATTATTATCGTCTACATTAATTTTAACAATTTTGAGCTTGTCGCCATAATCTGCAGCCAATTCGTCCAAAGTTTTAGCCACCATGTTGCAGGGGCCACACCATGGAGCCCAAAAATCCACCAAAACAGGCTTGTCAGAATTAAGAACCTCCTCTTCAAAATTACCTTGATTAATTTCCTTTATTTCACCCATTAGTTATCACCCTTTCTTCATAAATTTACTATCATCTATTTTATACCAAAACACATCATTTGTGAAAAGGTAAAGTTTAAAATAGGGAGCGTATGGTCTGCATTACCGGAGTATCTGGAAATTGAAGAAATGAATGCTCATTAAAATCAAAATCGAAAACTGCCTCATCTTCAGGAAGCCACCCCAATACCGGCAAATCGCTTAAACCTGCTATTTTTTCTACGTTCTTCCCTTCCCTTGAACGACTTACTCTATTTAAAAGAAGCTGGACTTGATTTATTTTCAAATTGCGAACAGCCACTTCCCTTATAGATTCAGCTACTCGCACTCCTTTTACCGAGAGATCGGAAACAAGGATTAATTGATCAATGTAATCTATCACCCTCCGGTTAACCTGTTCAATACCTGCTTCTGCATCAATTATCACTACATCAAACTGTTCTGCAAGCAGGTGGATGGCTTCCCGCAAAAGAGAATTTACTTGACAGTAACATCCTTCTTCCTCAGGCCTACCCACTGACAAAAAAGCAAGATTGCGATATTCCGTTAGAGATTCCCAGAGTTGATAATCTATAGAAGCGGCCAGAGTAGCCCGGTTTCCTTTTTCCTCGCCGGCAGAGGTTATAATTTGACCACGTAAATCATTAACGCTTTTCTTCACCGGCAAAGCCAAAGCTTGCGATAGCCCTCCGCCGGGGTCGGCATCTATGGCCAACCCCCGTATGCCTTCTTTTTCCAAAACCAGCCTGCACAATAGAGCAGAAATGGTGGTCTTCCCTACTCCTCCTTTACCGCATACAGCTATGATCCCTTTCATGCGCCCTCTTTCTCCTTGCGCAGATTCTCCCTGATTTTTTTCAAGTTTTCCACCTCTTCACATATTTCCTGGTAATCACAATTATCACAATCAAAATCCATCTCTTCATACATTTTCGTTAGTGCATCTAATATGTTTTTTACTCTGCCGGAAAGAGGCGCTAACCTCTCTAAGTAATCTCTGTCAGAAACTAAAATAACCTCAGCTTCCTCTACAAACTCCTGGCCAGCCAAGTTTTCCATTAAGGCATTTCCTAAGCTTTGCAAACTAAAATTATTATCCAAAGCTTTGTGGCTAACGCGGCACCAAACTCTTTGACGTTCCGGCCATACACGCACCGAAACTCCTTCCAGGCGGGAATCAAAAACCACATCCAGAACATCCTGGTAAGTTTTATAATCATCGGTAAATTCACCACTAACCAGAACAATCAGGCCCAGGGGAAGCTGATCACCTTCACTCTCGCGTAAATCCGGCCCCAGCAAACTCAA
>PWGT01000151.1 GCA_003554535.1 Syntrophomonadaceae bacterium
AATTTGCCTGGATACAGGCTACCAGAGGGAGGGTTGAAAATGCCTGAAAGGGGAGCCCCTCCTGGCTATAGAAGAAAACGTTCAGGTGCATATTCGCACGGCAAGACTTCCCTTTTCACTCGAAAAAAAAGGAGAACTACCACCCAGCCAAAATATGCCAGGCCGCGTAAACATAATCATTGGAAAGATTGGGCCTGGGTAGTAGCGGGTGGAATTGTTTTAATTTTACTCCTAATATTTTTAATAACCGGAGATTTCAGTACTGCTTTTTTTTGGGTAGGGATGGTATCTTTCTTGATGGGTATTTATTGTCTACTTGCCCTTATATGGAAAAAAGATCAATTTAGTTTTTACTCTATTTCTTTAATTGTCTCCATGATTCTTCTTTCTTCTGCTGGCAGATTAGATCTGTCAGATAATGGAGGAATAAACTCACGCAATAGTTTGTCTTTAAACTTCTGGGATGAGCTTGGATTACAGTTTGCCAATAATTTAAGTATCGTGCTTCTGGCACTGGGTATGGTTGGCTTTTTTATAGTGATGGTGGGAATAGTGAACAGCATAAGAAAAAATCACCCTTTCAAATACTATGTTTTAGCTTTATTGTTGGCAGTTTTCTTTTTGTTGCTAGGCAATAAGATTGACCCGGTAACTGATGAAGAATTTATCTATTATGATAGTAATTATACCGTTGAATTATCAAGCGTTGAAAACCACTCTATTAAATGATCTGGTTTTTATATAGTGTAAATCTTTGTCGAGAATTAGAAAAAAATAAAAAGCATGTTTGAATAATCCAATATTATGGAATATAATGGGCTTAAAAGATCCTTAAGTAAGGGAGGTAATCAAATATGTCTCAAATTAAAATTTCCCGTCCCTCAGAAGAAGAATTGGAAAGGCTTAATGTAAAAACTTGGTCTCCTTGGGAAAGTGATGTTTCAACTTTTAACTGGCAGTATGAAGGCGAGGAGGTTTGCTATATCCAGGAGGGGAGAGTTATTATTAAAACAGAAGATGGAGAAGAAGTAGAGATAAAAAAAGGAGATCTGGTTACTTTTCCTAAAGGAATGAAATGTGTATGGGACGTTAAAGAGAAGGTAAGAAAAGTATATACTTTTAATTAAATATATTTTTTAACGAAATCAAGTTAAAATACTTTAAGTTTGACGCTGGCAGGACTTCTAAAGCATTATATGCCTTGTATTTGAAGGGTGTGAATGGATGAATTTATACGAAGCAGAGACCAATAAAATTATTGGTCAGGTGGCATGTGGGGTAATTGGTTTAGGGGCTATTGCTTTGTTATTTTTAAAAGCAGCCGGCTTGCTGGCACCTGGTTGGTTTTTGACCATCTTAATGATTTTGGTTTCCCTAACTTTGGCAGCAATTGCCTTGATAATTAGCAAATATTACCCCAACTACCCTTATGCCAGGTATGTATTTGTAGGAACAGGGCTTTTAGTAGCATTGATGGTTAATATCCTGGTGGGTAAGCCATTAATGAACAATATGCTATGGATCGTTGTGGTGGTAGTAGCTGTTTTATACTATGATATTTACCTGGGGGTAGCTGCTTCAGCTTTTGCTCTTACCGCTCACACTATTTTATTGTATACCATAGGGGCTCCTGGATATACTTTCGTTGATATGTTGGACAGCCCTATTAATTTTTTATTGGCTTTAATAGCCGTTATTTTCATGGCTCACAGAGGGAAATTGCTGTTAGAAAGAGCCATGACATCCCAGCAGCAGGCCCAGGAAAACTCAGATAAAATACAGGAGTTATTGCAAAAAGCTGAACAAACAGCTTCGGAAGTTACATCATTAATTGAATCCGTGGATATGGCCACCGATAATTTAACAGAAACTACTGAAAAGCTAACTTCAATGTCTGTGGAAGCTTCAAGAAGAGCAGAAAAGATGAATGAAGGAATCTCCAACCTTACTGACGGCAATAAAGAAGTTGAAAATATAGTAAACGATAGCGAAAAAGAGGTGGAGAATTTACGGCAAAATGCAAATAAAACTCTTAATGATATTAAAGAGATGGAAAAGGAAGTAGATGAACTGGTAAATATTGTTGCTGGCATTCAAAATTATACGGGAGAGATAAAGGGTATCTCCGACCAAGTAAATTTATTGTCTTTAAATGCTGCCATAGAGGCAGCAAGGGCAGGTGAACAGGGAAAAGGCTTCGCAGTTGTAGCTGAAGAAGTTAAGAAATTATCTGAACGCACTGTGGGAATGGTGGATAGCATTAATGAGCACATGGATGAAGTTTCCCAAAAAACAGGTGTTATGCTAGAGACACTGGCGGGAGTGGTTGATTCAGTTAACACTACAGGTAACACTGTAGAAAGCGCAAGTAAACGGTTTAATGAAATAGCTACTTCTGTCGAGAGAATGTCGCAAATAGTTCAAGGGGTTTCTCAGATGGTAAAGGAGGTAGTAGCTGATTCAGAAAATACAGCATCTGTTTCTGAAGAACAGGCGGCTACTACAGAAGAAATTAATGCTCAAATTAAAAATGTGGCTGAAGTTATGGAGCAATTATCTGAACATGTTAAACAGTAAAAGATATTTTGAATTTAGAATTTATATTTTGTGTTGATCTTAGTAGTAAGATGTTGTAGTATGTAATATGAAAGGAAAAATGTAAAGAAGGGAGGGCAGTAAATGCCAGTCCAGAGCATAGCAGCACATTCAATGTCAATGGCCGGGGAAAAGTTGCAAGGTGATGTTGGAGCAATGGTTACAAACAAAGCCTTGGAAAATATGGAAACCCAAGGTGAAGGATTATTAGAATTAATTGATGAAGTAGCTGAAATTTACGAGCATCTCGGCAACCACGTTAATACGAAAGCTTAAACTAAGTTAGCTGGATATATTGTTAGTATGTTTAAATACAGGATACGCCTGTGTTTTTTTGTTTTTACGAAAATAATTGGCTCCGGCGTGGTTACTCGTCAAGAGGACTATCTTCCCGTGGATTTAAATCATGTTGTGAGGGGCCTTCGCTGGATGGTTCTTGTGGGTTTTCTATCTGGATTTGGGGTTTTTCTGGTTTGAATATTACTTCATCAATAACCCATTTTTCCCCTTTGGGTAAAAACTGGATTAGAGCTGGTGGATTCTCGCTTTCCTGCCCGGGGTAAGATTGCTCTTCCAGGCGGTAGGTTATTTGTTCTTCACCTTTTGCTTTGCTATTACTGTTATCGCTTTTAATATTATCATTTTCAACCAGGTTGACTACAGGGTTATTAAATTCAAACAAAGGTTCTGTTTCCATATCCGGGCGAGCAAGTCTATCATTATGTTCAAAAATTCCTAGCTTATTGATAATATATTCTTTATAGTTTTTGCTAAATACTTCCCCCAAATTTTGTTCCAGGTTCTCTTCCGTATCAAAAGGTGGACTTAAATAACGGAATTGGCGATTTTCAATTTCAAATTGCTCACCTGATTCACCTTTTGCTTTAGTGTATATATTATTGGCTGTTTCAATTATTTCTTCTGCTTCTTGGGAATCCAGGTCGTCGTTTGTTTCAAGGTTAAGCTCGTATTCTTCGTTTTCATTTTCGTTATTATTATCTAAAAAAGAAATGCATCCGCTTCCTATGATAATCAGCAGAAAACTTAACAAACATAGAATAAGCTTTTGCAGAACACTTCCCTCCTTTTCATAATTGGAAAAGCAAAGTGTTTTTAGAAGGATTATAACATAAAATATAAGAGGGGAAAAAAGAAAAGAGATTATAAAAGAAATTATGAGAAAAGGAAAATGAGCATAATAGGTAGAATAAAATGATTGAGTAATTTGGATGTATAAGTAGGCGAGACAGTTTAGATGTTCTCCAAAATTTATTTAAGGGGGTATAAAAATTTATGGACAACAGGGTAAAGTGGCTTGGACATGCTACATTTGAAATTGTTACCAAAGGCGGCGTCAGGCTACTTATCGATCCCTGGATTACGGGCAATCCTTCATGCCCGGTCAACAAAGAAGATGTGCAGGGACCGGATGCTATTTTGATTACTCATGATCACTTTGATCATGTAGGTGAGGATATACCTTACCTGGTTAAAGACTTAAATACTAAGATAGTAGCCCAGCCAGAGATAGTTGCAAAGCTTAAAGAACAGGGAATTCCCGAAGATAATTTTATAAATGGGATGGGGATGAATATAGGTGGTACGGTAAAAATTGGTGAAGTAGAAATAATTATGGTTCAGGCAGTTCATTCTTCCATCACAGGTGACCCTGCAGGGTTTATTATTATTACGGAAGATAAGAAAGGAATATACCATGCAGGGGATACCGGCGTTTTTTATGACATGAAACTTTTTGCAGAGATGTATTCAATAGATGTTGCTATTTTACCTATAGGCAGCGTTTTTGTAATGGATTCTTTTCAAGCTGCCCAGTCATTGCAATTACTTAACCCTAGAAAAGTTGTTCCCATGCACTATGGGACTTTTCCTATTCTGGAACAGGATGCTGAAGAATTTATCAAGCTTTCCAGGCAAAAAGCCCCACACGTTGAAGTTGAAAATATCAAACCGGGAGAATTTACAGAGTGCTAAAAAAAATTTAAGAGAGACATATTATTTATTAGCCCGGTTGGACCGGGCTTTTCTTCAATGGGGGGTGATGAAAATTATAGGAGCTATTACAGGTGACATTATTGGCTCTGTTTATGAATGGAGGCCGATAAAACATACCGACTTCCCACTCTTTATACCTGAATCAAGATTTACTGATGATACAGTGATGACGGTTGCCGTGGCAGATTGTGTCATTAATAATAAGGATTATGTATCTACATTGCAGGATTATGGGCGCAGGCATCCCCGCGCAGGGTACGGGGGGATGTTTATGCGCTGGCTTTTTAGCGATAGCCCTCGGCCTTATAACAGTTTTGGAAACGGTTCTGCAATGAGAGTAAGCCCGGTAGGTCTTGTCTTTAATAACTTAGAAAAGGTTTTAGAAGAAGCGCGGCGAAGCGCTGAAATTACTCATAGTCACCCTGAAGGGATTAAAGGGGCGCAGGCTACTGCTGCTGCTATTTTTTTGGCTTTTCAGGGGGGAGGCAAAGAAGAAATAAAACAGTATATCGAATCATCTTTTGATTACAATTTAAGCCGAACCCTGGCTCAAATTCGCCCTAATTATTCTTTTGATGTTACCTGCCAGGGTTCAGTGCCAGAAGCTATTATAGCGTTTTTGGAATCAGAGGATTACGAGGATGCTATTCGAAATGCCATATCTTTAGGCGGAGATAGTGATACCATAGCCTGTATAACCGGTGGTATAGCGGAAGCATTTTATGGGGGCGTTCCTCATGAAATTGAAAAAGAATCCCGGGAAAGGCTTACTGCTGATCTTTTGCAGGTAGTTGATGAATTTTATAGATTTGTGGGAATGTAAGTTTAGGATAGAATATTGTTGTTTACATAATTTTATATAGAGGAGGTGTCTTATGGAGGAATTAATAAAGAAAGCGGCTTCTGATTTAAAGCAAGCCAGTTATGTTGTAGCTCTGACAGGTGCAGGGCTTTCAACTGAGTCTGGTATCCCTGATTACAGAGGGCCTAGTGGAGTTTGGACCAAGAACCCGGAAGCGGAAAAAAGGGCTTACCGTGCTTTCTCCCTCTTTCAAACCGATCCCCGCCAGTATTGGGAAGAAAGGTTGAACAACCCCGGACCATTGGGGGATTTAAACCAGTATGATCCTAACGAAGGCCATTATGCCCTTGCCGAAATGGAGAAAATGGGAATATTAAATTGTATTATTACCCAAAATATTGATAACTTGCATTTGAAGGCAGGTTCGCAAAATGTTTTAGAATATCATGGCAATGGCTTAAAGTTCAGGTGTCCTAACTGTAACACAAGGTATGAACAAGACGAATTTGATTTGAAAAAAATGGAGAAAGAAAAGATGTTGCCCCCCTTATGTCAGCGTTGCCAGGAACCGGTGAAATCAGACGTGGTTCATTTTGGCGAACCCATTCCGGTGGATGTGATGCAAAAGAGTATGGAAGAAGTTCGCAAGTGTGATTTTATGTTGATTTGCGGAACATCGGCAGCGGTTTATCCTTTTGCCAGTTTACCCATGGAGGCTAGTGACCGAAAGGGTGTTACCATTGTAGAGGTTAACGCTACCCCAACTCCATTAACAGAGGAAGAAATATCTGATTATATAATTGAAGGGCGTACGGGAGATATCTTACCACGGATCGTTGAAGAGGTAAAATCTTTAAAATGAAACTAGATATTAAAACTGAAGGGTTGAGCAGGGAGGTTTCTTAATGAGCGAAATAATTTTTGATTATAACCGGGCCCGGGATTATATAGAAGAGCATGAACTGGAATACATGAAGCCCCGTATTGAACAAGCTCATGATATGATTCATAAAAAGTCGGGGCCCGGAGGATCTCAATTAGGGTGGCTTACACTGGGTGAAGATATTACGGAAGAGGACTTACAGCAAATTGAACAAACGGCAGCGCGCATCAGGGAAATGGCGGAAGTTTTCATAGTAATTGGGATAGGAGGTTCCTATCTTGGAGCTAGGGCTGCTTTGGAGGCTTTAACGGGAACTTTTGCCAATTATCGTTTTTCAGAGAATGAAAAGGGAGCACCTGTGATTTTGTTTGCCGGCAATAATATTAGCTCCAAATATTTGGCTGATTTAATTGATTTGGTGCAAGATCGCGAGGTGGCTGTGAATGTAATTTCTAAATCAGGAGGAACTTTAGAACCTGCGTTGGGATTCCGCCTCTTGAGATCCCATATGGAAAGTCGTTATGGGAAAGAAGGAGCCAGGGAAAGGATTGTAGTTACTACGGATGGAGAAAAAGGGATTTTAAAAGAAATCGCCGATCAGGAAGGGTATGAAACGTTTGTTATTCCCCCTGATATAGGGGGTAGGTACTCGGTTATCACACCTGTGGGTTTATTCCCCATGGCTGTGGGAGGAATTGATATAAGGGCTATTCTTAAAGGCTACAGAAAGGGTAGTTTAGGTTTTAATAATCCTGGATTGGAGGATAATCCTGCTTATCAATATGCTGCCGTGCGAAATCTTCTTTATAATAAAGGTAAAATAATCGAGTTGTGGGTAAATTATGAGCCGGCTTTCTATTATCTTTCTGAATGGTGGAAACAGCTATTTGGGGAAAGTGAAGGGAAAGATAGCAAGGGAATTTTCCCTGCTTGCCTTAATTTTACTACAGACCTCCATTCCATGGGGCAGTACATTCAGGAGGGAAGGCGAGAGCTTTTTTTAACGACATTATGGTCCCCAAAACCAGCCAGTGAGGTTGAAATTCCCCAGTTGGATAAAGATGATGATAAATTAAATTACCTGGCGGGGAAGAGTTTGCACCATGTTAATGAAAGCGCTTTTCAGGGAACTTTACAGGCACACACCTCCGGAGGGGTTCCCAATTTGGTGGTTGAAATGCCGGAGATAAGCGCTTATTATTTCGGGTACTTAATTTATTTTCTGCAAAAAGCTTGTGCCCTAAGTGGATATTTGCTAGGTGTTAATCCCTTTAACCAACCAGGAGTGGAAGCTTATAAACAAAATATGTTTGATTTGCTGGGCAAAAATAAGTAAAATATCAAGCAGTCCTAATATGTAATAAAACCCACAATTTACTAAAAATGGGATCTAATAAATAAAAATTAGTAAGAAAAACAGCAAATTTTTGTTTGCGAAATTTGTTTGAGAAATTTATAATTAAGCAGGATTATAAAACTTTAATTAAAGGACATGAAAAAGATGACGGAGCTAAATACCCGCAATATCGCCAAAATCATTTTATTAGTTGTAATTGCTGTAGGCTTAATCTGGTTTTTTAGTAGTGTCATTTGGGTAATAGGCCTTTTTGCTATCAGCCTATTTATTGTATATGCGCTGGTTCCTCTGGTAGATTATTTTAAAAACCGCTTTAGGATTCCCCATGGATTGTCAGTGGGATTAGCATTCCTGGTTTTTATAGGAATAATTGCCATTCTTCTCATTATAATTATACCTATTGCCATTCAGGAAATAGAGAATGTCATAAACGACTTGCCCGTTTATTTTGCCGAGATTCAGAGGGCAATCGAAGATATAGAGCTTCAACTGCAAACAATAGATGTTGATCTGGACTTGATATACCTCCAGGAGAGCTTGCCTCAAATTTTGCAAAACCTGCAACCTGCCCTGGAAAGCGTTGCTCATTTTAGCCTGGATTTAGCCAGTGGCCTGGTTAATTTCTTTCTCATAATTCTTATAGTATTTTACCTTCTTTATGATTTTAACAATATCCGTAGCAATATCATTTCTATCTGTCCGCCGAAATACCGCGAGCAAGCCAAAGATATTATGCATATTATTGACGTTAACTTCGGTGGCTACATCCGGGGAACGATAGCCAGATTGTTTATTGTGGGAATTATAGTAGGGGTTTCTATGTTTTTTATAGGTATGCCCTATGCCTTCCTGTTGGGGCTATTTGCGGGAATGATGGACATATTCCCTTATATAGGGCCTTATATAGCTGCTGCACCTGCTGTTCTTTTAAGCCTTTCTCCGGCAACCCCTTCTATTTTGATAGTTATAATCATATTTGCAATAGTTCAGGCTTTGGAAAGTTTTGTTCTATCTCCCCTCTTACTGGGTAAAGCCGTGAAAATTAAACCAATTACTGTACTGGTTTGCCTTTTAACGGGCCAGCAGTTAGCGGGAATTCTGGGAATGATTCTGTTTGTGCCTATTGCCGGGATTATCAGAAGTTTAATTATTTATTACCAGCAAAAGAATGAGACTCCCGAACATGAAATGGTCGTTTGAGTAATTTGAATAACTATTTTAAGTATGGGTAAAATCCTGGATTCATAGATAATATAATTTATTTTAAGGTCCTTCTTTGTTAAAAGAGGGCTTTTTTATTTTGGGGAGATATTTAATATTTAATAAAAAGGTATAAGACAATTTGGTAACGAAATTTAAATTGTAAAAGTATTTGTATTTCTGTAAATAATTATCCGGAAATGTTAAAGGGGGGAGAAAAAATTAGTTCTGGTAGTATATGGATTTTAGCAGGTTTAGCAGAAGAAGGAAAACCTTCGGCATTAACTATGGAGTTGCTGGGCCTGGCTCAAGATTTGGCCCTCGAGCTAGAAAGCGAGATTAATGTTTTGCTCTTAAGCGATAGTATTAGCCCTGCTAAGGATGAATTATCAGTTTTTGCAGATAGATTATTTGTAGTGGAAGATGAGAATTTTAGGGAATACAATCCGGAAATATACTTGGCTACGTTGAAAGATATAATACAGAATTATGCTGGTAACGATGAACGCTTATTGTTGCTGGCAGGCCATAATGATGTGGGTCAGGATTTGTTGCCACGGTTAGCCTTTTCTTTAGAAGCGGGATTGGTTACAGATTGTACCGGTGTTACAGTGGATAAAGAAAACAAAGATTTTGTATTTGAACGTTTTATTTACGGGGGCAATGCTTTGGCATGCCAAAATGTGCTTGCCAACTTTGCAATGGCTACAGTACGTTCGAGAGTTGGCGAAAAGCCATCTCCAAAGGCTGAAAAGGCGGAACCTATCTCCCCGGAAGTGAAGTTGCCGGAATCATTATCTGTGGAGTTAAAAGGAAAAGAGTTGGTTTCTAAAGAGATGGCCCTTGAAGACGCCCCTGTAATAATTAGTGGAGGCAGGGGAATAGGAAGTGAAGAGGGTTTTACCCGTTTATTCGAGCTTGCACAGTTATTAAACGGAGCAGTAGGGGCAACTCGCCCTCCCGTTGATGCCGGGTGGGTCTCTTCCACCAGGCAGGTAGGGATTACAGGTAAAATTGTAGCTCCTCAAGTATATATAGCAGTAGCACTCTCCGGTTCTACCCAACATTTGTCTGGTATGAGTGAAGCAGGAACCATTATTTCCATAAATAAAGACCCAGAAGCGTATATATTTAAAGTATCTGATATAGGCGTGGTAGCAAATTGGGAGGAAGTATTTCCTTATTTCATAGAAGAGTTAAAGACTATCATAGAGGGCAGGTGAAAAAATGAGCTTACATATAGTGGTTTGTGTTAAGCTGGTTCCCGATCCGGAAGCACCGCCTACTTCAGTGGAAGTTGATGAAGAAAATATGCAGGTGTTCACCAGAGGGGTTTCACCGGTAATCAACTCTTTTGATGAAAGTGCCCTGGAAGCTGCTATTCGCATCAAGGAAGCTGCAGGAGGAAAAATAACTTTGCTTTCGGCTGGAAAGAGCCTCTCCCAGGCTGTAATTCTTAAAGCCTTGGCTGCTGGAGCAGATGAGGCGGTACTGGTGGAAGATAACGAGATCGAAACCGATTCATTAAATTCATGGAGCACTGCTGCTATTTTAGCCCACGCAATTAAACAGCATATAGAGGATTTTGATCTGGTTCTTTGTGGAAGGCAGGCCGCAGATACCAATGCCGGGCAAGTTGGTTTAGGCCTTTCTACTTTTCTGGAGGTGCCGGCTGTAACATTGGCTCAAAGAGTAGAGAAGAAAGAAGGAGATATAGAAGTAGAAAGAGTTCTGGCAGATGGATATGAAATTGTAATTGCCAGTTCTCCTGTTTTGGTTACAGTAAGCGGAGAACTGGGCGAACTTAGATTTCCCAGCATTCAAGCTATCAAAGCTGCTAAAAAGCTTCCTCAAAAAAAGCTTTCTCTGCAAGATTTAGCAATAGAACAAGTTCCACCAAAAGTTCAAACTTTTAAATTAGCTACACCCTCTAGAGAACGTGAATGTAAATTTATAGAAGAAGATGCGCCGGAAGATGCCGGTAGAAAACTGGCCCGGCTAGTGCCTTTGGAGTAATTTGGGGAAAGGAGTGGTAAGATGAGCCTGGATACCGGAAGGGCTTATGAGGCGCTACAGTGTGCTTATCGGAATGGAGTCCTTGACAAAGTAGTTTCTATTCAAGGTGAAGCGATGCAGGGCCTCATGAGAAAAAAAGGATTGAATTTGAACGAATTTATTAATAGCGTAGATGAGATGGACGAGGAAAAGCTTCAAAAGCTGGATGCGATTCTTCAGCGCTCCAATCTTCTCTTTTGGTTAATGACCTCAGACTGTTTCATGCGCTTGATCTCTCGATTACTGGAATTTCGCATAGTAAGAAAAATATTGATCTGGTTTAGTGAGATATTATACTCCTGGTTAATAAACACTTCAAGGAAGGTAGCTGTTGCCAATGGATAAGAATTACGAACAATTTTGGGAAAAAGTGACTAATCTTTTGGGAGCGGAAAGAGTTTATACCAGTGACAAAATGCTGGATAGTTTTCGAGCCTCAGATCCGGAGGTAGATGGGAATCCTTTAGCATTACTCAAGCCAGAAAGTGGAAGTCAAATTCCTGATTTAATGAAATTGGCACGAGAAGAAAAAGTTAATCTAGTGTATTGCTCTTCTTCTACGCCGAGATTTCGTGGAGATACTGTCCCAAAGGGCGATGGAGTTATTGTGGATATGTCCTCGCTTGAAAATATTGTCCGCGTGGATCGTAGAAATAAAGTTGCTTTAATAGAGCCTGGAGTTACTTTTCCTGAATTAATTTCGGAGGTAGACAAAGTAGGCTTAAAAGTGTTAATGCCTTTATTGCCTCGGACAGGTAAATCAGTGCTTGCCAGTTATTTGGAGCGGGAGCCCATTCTCATACCCAAATATCACTGGGATATGACTGATCCACTCCTTTGTACAGAACTTGTATTTGGAACGGGGGATAAATTTCGCACTGGGTCGGCTGCTGGGCCCGGAAGTCTGGAGCAGCAGTGGGCTGTGGGAGGTGCCCAAAAAAATCCATTAGGGCCAGCCCAAACTGATATGGCAAGGTTGGTACAGGGTTCCCAAGGCACTCTTGCAGCAGTGACCTGGGCTACTGTGAAGCTTGAATTAAAGCCTACTATTCACAAGTTTTATTTTATACCAGCCACTGATTTATCCAAGCTTATTGAGTTTGCATATAAAGCGCTTCGACCTAAGTTGGGCGATGAATTTTTTATACTAAATTCATATGAGCTGTCTACACTGGTAGGAAATGAAGGTTCTGAAATTGATAAGATAGCTGATAAACAATATCCTTACACTCTTGTATTTGCTGTGGCTGGATACCAGCATTTGCCGGAAAAAAGAGTCGCCTACCAGGAAAAGGATATGGCTAGGATTGCCAAAGAAGCTGATGTGAATATAACAAGAGAAGTTCCAGGTTGTTCAGCAAATCGGATGGCATCGCTGGTGGGAGGATGTTCCTCTCCTGAATATTATAAAACAAAGCCCCGCGGTGCATTTAGGGAAATATTTTTCCTGACAACCCTCGACCAGGCGAATAAGTATATTAACATAATGCATGAAAACTTGGATAAGTATGACTATCCCCGAGAGCGAATGGGTATTTATATTCAACCTATTCAACATGGACGGACTGTTCATGTCGAATTTTCTCTTTATTATGATCCTAATATAGACTCAGAGAGTAAGGATTTGGACAATCTTTATGCAGAAGCAAGTGAATCACTTGCCAGTGCGGGAGCCTTTTTTTCCAGGCCTTATGGGGTGTGGTCAGATCTGGCTTACCGTTATTGCCCTGATACTGTTAAAGCATTGAACAAGGTTAAAGATATTTTGGATCCCGACCACATTCTTAATCGGGGAACGTTATGCTTTGAGGAGGTGAAGTAAGTGGCCCTTGAAGATTATAAAAATGACATGGAAGGATGCTCCCGCTGTTCATCATGTAAATGGATCCCTTTTAACCAGGTGAAGAGCTGGCGTTTTGCGCATAACTGCCCGGCAATAAGCAGGTATAACTTACATGCCTATTCCGGTTCCGGAAAAATGATCATGGGGTTGTCCATGCTTACAGGTAGATCCGAATTAAACGAAAGCATTATGGATATTATATTTACCTGCCAACTTTGTGGTGCTTGTGATACAGCCTGTAAAGTGTATCGAGATGATATTGATCTAATGGATGTGCTCCTGGAATTAAGAACTCATTGTGTGGAAGAAGGAGAATTGGTTATAGAGCATATGGCTACCATAGATGCCTTAAAACGTGAAAATAATATGTTGGGGGAAAAAAAGGAAGCCAGGGGTGATTGGGCTGATGGGTTACCTGTAAAAGATATTAACCAGGAAACTGTTGATGTTCTTTTTCATGCTGGTTGCCGTTATTCCTATGACCAAGATAGTAGAGAGGCATTGCGAGGTATAGTGAAGCTTTTGGTTGATTCTGGAGTGGATGTGGGAATAGCCGGAGCTTCCGAAACCTGTTGTGGGGGGCGTGCTTATAAATTTGGTTATCAGGGAGAAGCAGAAAACTATGCTGATGATATGTTATCAAGGGTTAAGTCTTCAGGCGCAAGCTTGCTGGTAACTCCCTGTGCTGATGGCTATTCAGCTTTTAATTATTTGTATCCCCGCATGAAAAAGGAATTACCGGTAGAAGTCTTGCATATTAGTCAGTATCTAGAACGATTATTAAAAAATGGTGAAATAAACTTAAAAAATAATGTTCCTCGCAAGGTTACTTATCATGATCCTTGCTATCTGGGAAGAATGGGGGAACCATATCTGGGAGATTGGCAAGACTCCAAGCTTTTAAGACCCATGAGCATGAAGAGGGCTGGCCGCAATGGAGTTTATGATACCCCCCGCGATATTATCAAGCAAATTCCCGCTTTGGAATTGGTGGAAATGGAACGGATAAGGGAATATTCCTGGTGTTGTGGAGCCGGTGGAGGGGTTTGGGAAGCATACCCCGATTTTGCAGTATGGACGGCTTCAGAACGAATAGAAGAAGCTTTATCCACCGGAGCCGATACTTTGGTTACTTCTTGCCCCTGGTGCTTAAGGGTATTTAGAGAGGCACTGGCAGAAACGGAGAAAGATTTAAGAATTATGGATATCAGCGAACTATTTTTGGAATCAGCCGGGATATGTAGCCCAGCTACCTTGAAAGGAGGTGGTGCCTTATGATTTCTGATGAAGCTTTAGGAGCTTTTCAGGTTATTGTAGGAGAGGAAAACGTTTCTCGGGAACCAGCGGTTCTGGATACTTATGCGTGGCAACCTACCATAAATGACGATCCTGCAAAATGGGTGTATCGTCCAGTGGCAGTAGTTTTACCCGGTTCTACTGCAGAAGTTCAGGAGGTAGTTAAGGTTTGTAATAAACATGGGCTAAAATTCAAAGCCACTACAACCGGGTGGGGTGTTTACAGTGGTCCAACTTCTGATAATGTAGTTCAATTTGATATGCGTCGCATGAACAAGATCATAGAAATAGATGAAAAAAACATGTACGCAGTGGTTGAACCTTATGTAACTGGTGCTCAACTACAGGCAGAAGCAATGAAGTTAGGTTTGAACACTCATATTATAGGTGCAGGCCCTGTCTGCTCGCCCCTGGCAAGCGCTACTTCCGGATGGGGAGTTGGTTGGGATTGTATTTATATGAGCTACAGCGCCCGGAATGTGCTGGGTGTGGAGTGGGTGTTGCCCGATGGAGAACTCCTGTACCTGGGAACACCGGGTTCTGGTTCAGAATGGTTCTGTGGGGATGGTCCAGGCCCTTCTTTGCGTGGAATTTTGCGGGGCACTTCGGGAGCCCTGGGAGGGCATGGAGTTTTTACCCGTTGTGCAATCAAGCTTTTTAATTGGCCCGGCCCTTCTGAGTTGCACACAGAAGGATTGTTGCTTGATGCTCAGAGCGAGATTCCTGAAAACATAAGGTTTCACATGTGCTTTTTCCCGGACAGGGATAAACTTGCTGATGCAGTATATGAAATAGGTGATGCTGAAATCGGGTATCTGGCCACACGTGTTTCTCCTAATGTATTTTTATATGGTGCTACGCCTCGCTTGTTCCGTAAGCTAACTCGAACCAGTGCCTTGCGCAGCTTGTTGAGTGAAACTTTAAAATGGATGTTTGTAATAGTATTAATGGGGTCATCCAGGGAAGAGATAGAATATCAAGATGCAGTAGTTAAGAAAATTGTAGGAGATTATAAAGGATTTTCCCTGGAAATGACAGAAGTTCCTGTTATTGGCCCCATACTTCCTATGAATTTTTTGAGGGTTTCTGCAATTCCAGCTATTTTCAGGCTAGGAGGACTTTTTACCACTGCTCTTGGCAGAAATGAAACCTGGGATACTCAGCTTGACTGGGCAGAAGTTGGGGAAGAATTACGGAAGAGAAGAATTGAGCAGGGAGAAGTTCTGGATGATATGGGCGATAACCCATTTATGGCCCTGTATGAAAACAATACCTGGTCTCACTGTGAGAATATTTACCAGTATGATACCAGAAACGAAAAACATCTGGAGAAGTTGCATACCATCTTTGCCGAATCCACAATAAGAGCTATGGAAATTTGCCAGGAACCACTTTCTTCATTTGACTGGCGGGTTCGCAAAATATTGGGACCTCTACTTTATGATTATAATTACTGGCAAAAGCAAATAGCTCAAAGTTTCGGCGCGGAAGGGGCTGCAGATACAGGCATGTATTGCGATGAAGTAGATTATGACCTTTCTGCAGGCGACCCTCAATTAAAGGAAAAACTAGAAAAAATTATTGCAGAAAAAAAGTAAATTAAGGGTTTTAAAACTAAATAGGAGCGGCATTAAAGTGCTTAAATTTTAAGTTCTAATTTAGTATAATACCAGTAGTCAATGAATATAATGGAAAAATGTTCACTGTTATAAAATGAGAGGAGGTTGAAGGTGCGTTATTTAGATGCCGCTCAACTAGAACCAGAAAATGAATTAATATTAACCCGTCTGCCCGATGAGCTTTCTACTAGAAGTGAAATAACGCATTATGTGGAAGAGGCCAAGTCGGCAATGAACTTACAAGGTGCTTATGAAAGAGTTCCTGTAATTGAAAGAGAGAACGAAAGAGTAAACTTGGGAGGTACCTGGTTTGCAAGCCGTGTTTTAAGAATAAATTTGGAAAAGGCTGAAGAGGTTTTTCCGTATGTAATAACTTGTGGTAATGAATTTGAAAAATGGTATTCGGAACAAAGTTTGTTAAGAAAATACTATCTGGATACTGTTAGTGGGGCTGTTGTATCGGTTGCCCAGGAAAAACTTATGAGTTTAATTGAAAACCAGCATAATATTCCCCAGACATCCCGTATAAGCCCGGGTTCACTGCCTGATTGGCCTATAGAACAACAACGTAAATTGTTTCATTTGTTGGGAAAAGAAGAACTTGAGAAGGAACTGGGGCTAAGATTAACAGATAGTTGTTTAATGTTACCTTCCAAATCAGTTTCAGGGCTCGTTTTTTCTGCAGAACATGACTTTGAAAGTTGTCAATTGTGTCCAAGAGAAGACTGTGAAGGACGCAAGTCACCTTTTGATCCAGAAAAAGCCAAGTACTATCGTGAATACCCCTTATAATTTAAACTGTAGCAGGAAGATAATGCATGAATAGAGAATTTATTTAATATTAACCAAAATTTATTAATCTATATTAGGAGGAAATTGGATGTTTGATTATCTTTTAAATGAAGAACAATTGGAATTCAGAAAAGAAGTGCAAGATTTCGTAGCACAAGTACCCCGCCAGATGATTCTGGACATGGATGAAGAAAAGATCAGGTTCCCGAAAGAATTCTTACAAGAGGCCGGCCGCAGAAATCTGATGGGCTGCCGTTATCCCAAGAAATGGGGCGGCAGGGATTTAGACTGGCCCACTACAGCCATGGTAATGGAAGAAGTAGGCACTTTGGGTTATATCTTTGCTTGCACTTTTGGAGTGGGAGCAGAATTAGTATGTGACGCTATAATCCAGCATGGTACTGATTATCAAAAGGAGAGATACGTCAAGCCCTTGCTGGCAGGCGAAAAATTTGCGGCTGAATGCCTTACTGAACCCCGGGGTGGCTCTGATTTTTTTGGGGCAACTACCGTGGCTGAGGACAAAGGTGATTACTTTATTCTTAACGGACAGAAAAGGTTTATCGTAGGTGCTGAAGGTGCTGATTATTTTCTGGTGTATGCCAGGACAAATACGGATCCCAATGCACCACCCCAAAAGGCACTAACTGCTTTTATAGTGGATCGGACAGATGACGTGAGAGTTGATTACATTTATGGCCTTATGGGATGTCGTGGTGGAGGAACAGGTAGAATTGTTTTTGATAATGTTAAAGTCCCCAAAGAAAATGTCTTAGGCGAAGTAAACGGTGCTTATCCTGTCTTTAATACTATGATGATACCGGAAAGGTTGGGTACTTCGGCCATGACTATCGGCCCTGCTCGTTCATCACTGGACGTAGCTACTCGCTATACCAGCAGGCGAAAGCAATTTGGGCAGACTATTAACCGTTTTCAAGGAGTTAGTTTTCAGGTAGCAGATGCAGCGAAGCTAGTTGATGCCTCACGCTCCCAGGTGCACACCACAACATTGGCAGTTGAGGCAGGAATCGATTACAGAAGAGTGCGGCGGTTAATCTGCGAAACTAAAAAGTTTGTAACGGAATCCTGTCAGGAGGCAGTAAGAAATTGTATGCAGGTTATGGGTGGTATAGGTTATACCAATGTATATCCCATAGAACGCCATTCCAGAGACCTTGGACTTGCATCTATCTGGGTAGGAACCAATGAGGTGATGTCAGTGGTAGCAGCCCATGAATGGTATCGTGAATATGAAGAAAACAGAAAAGCAATGAAAGAACGTGACTATGAGCATGATGCTGCAGAGGCGCATGCTGAGGACGAAAAAATATATGAATAAGATGCAAAAATAATTTTAAGTAAGGAGGCTTCAAATGTATTTGTTAGAAGCCTCCTTACTGTATTATAAACAATCTTGAATTTTTTTTAAGAAAGACAATATATCTGGACTTATTTTGGAATGTCTTAATAAATTTTAGATTTATTTAGAATTAGAGGAGGATTTTTGTCATTGATGAAGAAATAATAGTATTAGTCCCGAAAATTGTCTTAGAACTAATTCAAAAAGATTAAATTTGTCTTAAAATGGACATTTTTGTTTGAGAACAATCATGATAGATGAAAGGAGGGAAGACAGTGGCAAAAAAGGAATATTCAAAAACTGAAGCTGCCAATCTTTTAGGTACTACCCCGGATGCTATTCAGAAACGGATCCAACGTGGCAAAATTGAAGCTTATAAAAACGATAAAGGACAGTGGCGTGTCTACCTTGATGATGAAGAGATAAAACAGCAAAGCAAAGGGCAAAAACGTAAAAAAAGCACTACTAAAAAGAAGGCAAGCACTAGCAAGACTACTACTTCTACCAAAACAACCAAACCTGCAGCTTCTGCGGGTAGTGTTGCTGCTCAGGGCAAGCCTCAAACAACAGAAGCATCTTACCAAACCTCTGCTTCAAGTGGGCAGGAATCAAAAACGCAAGAAACAAAACCTGTTACCCCAAGAGAACTTCCTACCCATGGAAAAGACAATACATCTTATGAGTTGAAAGGAGGTTCGGGAATGGTGGATGATTTGTTAAATAAAGCCAAAGAGACAGTTGATAGCACCAGGGAAAAAGCCGAAGAGTTTGCTAACTATGTGGTGGAAAAAGGTGAAGACCAGCGAGAACAGGTGCGTAATATTGCTCAAATGGCAGTGGATACTAAAGAGGCGAAAAAGAATGAATTACAGGCAAAAGTTGCCGAGAAAGTTGTAGCAGTGAGGAGCAAAGTTGTTACCAGGCAGGATGTTGAAGAATTGGAACGCAAAATAGAAACCTTGAATAGAAAGCTACAAGCAAAAGATTAATATGAGCAATTATCTTCTTCTTTTTGTATTGAGGTAGGTGTTTTGAGAACATCTACCTCTTTCCTTTAATTAGGGGCTGCTTATATAATAAAAATAGATTATAATGTATTAGAGTAGTTTAAGAGAAAGCAGGTGGTAATTAATGGTTGAATCTGATATTTCAAGGAAAAAAAGTTTATTTGCCAAGCAGCGGAAACCAATAATTATAGCTCACAGAGGGGATTCGATATATTATCCGGAAAATACTCTTATAGCTTTAGAAACTGCTTTGTATAAAGGGGCAGATGCCTTAGAAATGGATGTAAGGGTTACATCAGACAGAAATGTTGTTTTGATGCATGATAGAACAATTGACAGAACTACTGATGGAATAGGAAAAGTCGAAGAGATGACTTTGGAAGAGGTTAAGAGCCTGGATGCAGGTTATAATTTTAGGTTTTATAACAATTATCCTTTTAGAGGTAAAGGATTGGAAGTTCCCACCCTGGAAGAAGTGCTAAATAATTTTCCTGATCAGTTGTTAGTATTGGAAATTAAAGAAAATGATTTAGCAACGGTAGAGGAAGTAGCCAAGCTCATAACCCGATATGAAGCAGAAAATAGAGTTTTGGTTATAAGTTTTCATGATTCAGCTTTAAATATGTTTCGCAAATTAACCCCTAATGTACCCACTTGTGGAGGAGTAAGGGAGTCATTAATATTTTATATGCTTTCCCACATGGGGGCAGCCAGGTGGGTGGATTGGTTTTTTGATTGCCTGGTTTATATCCCGGGATATGCAATTTTGACTGAATCATTAAAGAAGGAAGCATATTTAACCGGGCTTCATATTTATGCATCTACTACGAATAGCCAGAAAGAAATGTGGACTATGATTGAAGATGGAGTAGAAGGTATCTTGACTGATTACCCGGCATTACTTAAAAAAGTAATCCAAAAATATTATGCCTTCTCTGTATAAAATTTATAAATTAAGATTCCTGGTTTTTAATCTTTAGCCATTCAACAGCTGGCTTCCAAACTTGTTCGTGAGCGTTATTGCCCACTATCAAGTCAATGTGTCCTGCAGAACTAGAGGCAATAAGGTTTTCAGGGTCATCCGGAGAAATGACTTCCCGGGCTAGGAAAACACTCTCGGGGGAGGCTATGAGATCTTCAGTCCCGTAAAAGAAAAGAAAGTTTTTATCGGTGTGCCTTAATTGGCGTAATTGATTCAAGTAATTTGTAATTTTTTCTTTGGCTGAATACCCACCGGTGTGAATATACTGGATAAAAAACCTTTGCAATGCTCTGGGCATGGGTTCCGTAATTTGCCCAAGCAGGGTTCTAATGGTGGAATTGCTTATATTCATAGGATTGAAAAGGTAAGGAGAGAGCAAGTTAAACCTTATAAACCAATCGGGAAGTGTGCGAATGGTCCGGGTTAATGGAACCATATTTTGCGCAAGATTGCCTAGCAAGGCATCTTCTTCGAATCCAAGTAAAGTAGTGGTAAAATTAATATAGCGTATAAATCTAAAAAAGATTTTATTAAATGCCATGGGGCTACCAATGGTAATTAGGTTTTTTATAGGATTATCTGGCTTTTTTGCCATTAAGGAGTAAGCAGTCATTCCGCCTAAGCTATAACCTATCCATGATAATTCATCTTTCTTACTGTGTTCACAAACAAAATTAATAACAGCAGGTAATTCTATGTTTGCGAGGTCGTTGTAACTGTATTTATTAGAAACCCGGTATTTTTTTTTGTAATAGGTGCTATTTTTGCAGTGACGACTCACATAGCGTGTGTAAACTCTCTCTGCGTATCCGGGATGAAAAAGGTATACATCAAATCCTTCAGCAGCCAATAAATTTGCAAACGAATTTGGCTCATTAAGCTGCAAGTTGTTGCCTTTATCGTCTACTCGGAATAGGTTTGCATTTGAGGAAACCCCGGGGCTCATTATAACAGGGCCTCGCTTGGGAACATCTCTGGCTGCAGAATATATATGCTTTACAAACAACTCCCTATCTTTAGCTTGTGCAAATAAGTCTTCAGCTACAAGATAGTAGGGAGGAGTTGGAAGTATCGCATCCACTAAATTTCTACTAATTCTCCAGTCCATTGCTATCATTTTAGACATTTATTTACTTCTTTTCTTATAATTATAATGTTTGAATTATAGCATAAATCTAAACTGTATGTCAATTCCCATAAATACTATAAAAGTCCATTTAAGCCTCTTCCAATTTAACTTTAGGCAACATTAAAATTGAGGCGACTTGACCACTTTTTTCCCCATAAAATCCCATACTGCTGCATTGACCAGGTCGGGCCTTTCTATAAGAGTAGTATGAGTTCCCTGGGGAATCATTATGAAGTCTACTTCTGGAATTTCATCTCGCATGATGTAAGCTAATTTAACTGGTGTAAAAAGATCTTTCTCGCCGCCAATTACCATGGTAGGCACTTTGATTTTAGGTAAAACATGGCGTGCTGAATGGTTTATAGAAGAAAGGGCCATGCGTAAACCATTGGGAACATCTACTACTTGCTGATGCTGATAAAAATCTTGCATTAATTCGGCACTGGCCCTGGTAGAGCCAATAAGCTTGGCCACCTGATGAACTACAGGAAGTTTAAAAGCATTTTGCCAGATCCTATTGGTTGTGTTGGGTATTTTATGTGCCATTGCACCCAACAGTTTTTCCCAAACGTAAGTAGGAACGGGGAGACCGTAAAAAGTAGAAAGGGGGTTCTCATAGGGACCAGTAATAATAATCAGGGCATTGGCCCTAGAAGGAAATAGGTTATAAAACTCCAATATTATTTGTACTCCTAATGAAAAACCTGCCAGTACGGCATTATCAAATTCCAAATGATCCATTAAAGAAAGCAAATCCTTGGCGCTGGACTCAATATCTACATTTTCCGGATCGGCAGGAAGCCCAGAGTATTTGTGACCCCTTAGATCCCAAGTGACAATTTGATAATTAGTAGAGAGATCTTCAACAAAAAACTTCCAGTAAGATTCTGTGCAAAAAAGACCGTTTACTAGAATTATAGGTGTTTCCGACTCTGTTTCTCCGTGAACTTGATAAGAAATTCTGGTACCATCCCAACTTTTAAAACTTTTTCTGGTGGAAAAAATAGCTTGGACCCCCTTTTTTGAAACTGATGTTTAGTAAGCAATCTTATTGAAACTTGACATTAATATCTATGTACAAACCTATACAAAATTATTATATCACAAAAAAATGAAAGCATGTCAAAACTATAATTACCATTTTCCCAATTTAGATAACATTTCTTCCAATTCTTCATGTTCCCCCAAATGGGAACCATTAAACCCGTCATTGTATGCTTTAGAGCTAGCTTCTTCTAATGTGCCTATGAACATGATTTCTCCTTCATTAAGAAGGCTTATTCGGTGACATAGTTGGGATATTTCACGAATATCATGGCTGGTATAAACAATGGTTTTTCCCCAATCAGAGAGGGTAGATATAAAATCTACTATTTCTTTTTTGGATTTAATATCCACCCCTAAAGTCGGTTCATCCATTATCATTATTTGGGGGTCATGGATCAAAGAAACCCCAATATTTAACCTCCTTTTCATCCCTTCAGATAAATGTTCAACTTTTTTCTGCAGATTGTTTTGAAGTCCCACTATGCCAGCAATATCCTTTAAGTGGTTTGAGGAAAAATTTGCTGAAACCATATTGCTCCAAAACTTTAGATTGTCTTCTACAGTTAGTTGCATGTGAAGAGATAGTTGTTGAGGCACATAGCTAATAAGCTGGCGAACTTTTTCTTTATTTGAAGTAACGCTATTTTCATTTATTAGGATATCGCCGGAAGTAGGGGGGATTACGGTAGCCATCATGGCCAGTAAAGTTGATTTGCCTGCTCCATTAGGCCCCAATAGCCCAAATATTTCGCCTTCACCCACGAAAAAGCTTACATCTTTTACCACGAGATTGGAGCCAAATTTTTTGGTAACATTTTTAGCTTTAATCATTTATAGTTCCCACCTTTTGTCCCAATATGTAAAATAGTACGGCAATACTGATTAAAACTATTGCCGGGAGAATAAGTACTTCCCAACTGTGATGAAAATGTATTAAATCTCTAGCCCCCATGATAAGCCAACTTTGTGGTACAAATTTGACTATTATACCAAGGGAAGATGCTAGTTCATCGAGGTAATAAAATATAATACCTATAATACTGGTCAAAGCAGTTATTAAAATTCCTATAAATTGTAACTGACCTGTTGTTTTGGATATTTGAGCCAGGAAGAATGCTATTCCGGTACAGCTTAGTGAATATAGTAGAATTAAGGATAATAATATTCCGGAGAAATTTTCACCTTCGTATAAAAACAATGTTGCTGTAATTATTGTCAACAAAGCAGTTAGTGAAATCAGCACCCAGGTTGCTATGGAATTACTAAAATAATTAATTGAATATCCTTCCGCATAAGTTTTTATACGAGTGCCAATCCCATTGTTCTTTTCTTGGACAACATTGCCCTGTAAGAAAATACTTAGGAACATGGTTAATATGGAAATTATTATTATTACTGCAACCAGTTGGTCTCCATGTTGCTGATATTCAGCAGGGGAGGGAGTATCCCCGGGTGTATAATATTCAGTTTCTAAGCCTATAGTAGGGCCTGGCTCCCATTGTTTTTCAGTATATAGCCAGGCCTGTTCCCAAAGTTGAGAGGCATTAGTGTCATCAATTGGTATTCCATAGGATCGATAATGATCCAAAACCATGTTAGCTGCAGTAACATTGCTGGCAATTCTCATTACTTCTCCTGCGGCCATTTCACTTATTAATTCCGCCATAATAGATTGGGGCAAATGGACAATTTCTACGAGATTGTCTAATTCTTCGTCCAGGATTTTGTCTTGAAAGTTTGATGGGAAGATTAAAACAGCTTCCTTGTTTCCCCTTAATACATGTTGACGAGCTTTGTTCTCGTCTGTTTCGAAGACCTCAACTGTGGAGTTTTCTGAAATTCTGTGCGAAATTGTCTGAGAATATGTGGATTGATCATGGTCTACAATTGCTATAGGTATATTTTCAGGTTCAGTAATTCCGTGTATAATCTGCCCGCTCAATAAAATGAGAAGAGGAGGCAAAATAAATAAGATGATGATATTTTGTATACTTGAACATATAATTTTTAACCTTAAAAGTGCCAGGTTTACCATTCTTGAAAATTTCATCAAGCCACCCTCCTTCGGATTATTAAGGAGGCTAATTGAAGAGCAACTATACTAATTAAAACTAACATTACAGCACTGTTAATGATCGCTGAAGGGTCTCGGGCTTCAAAAAGGGCATAATGCAGTCCATGAGACGCCCATCCCAAAAAGGAGATCCATTGTATGGGGTCCATCCAATCCGGTAGTAAAGTCATAGGTATTAGGCTTCCTCCGGCTACTGCCATAAACACTATGAATAAAAAGCCGATGGCGTTTGCCGCAGCAAGACTGCTAGCTCCAAAAGAAAGCAGGGTAAGTAAGGCTGATGAAGCAAAAATAAAAGTAAGCCCTATTACTAAGAGATCAACAAAGCTTCCTCGAAAATAATTATCCAGGAAAATGTTGAATAGAGTGAAAATAGCAACCCCCTGTATTAATAGAATAATGGTGTTGGAAAAAAATCTGCTCATTACAATTTGGGAAGATGATACCCCGCAGGTTATAGTTCTTTGCCAAAAACTATTATCGCTAATTGTTAATGGTTTTAAAGTAGTCATACCTCCTATTAATAAAAAAATTAATAGCAAGGATACTGAATAATACTCCAGGGGAGTTATTTCCCCCCATGGGGAAATAGTTTCCGATTTAAGCATATCTCTTCTGCCAAGAGATTGAAACAAAAAGGGAAGGGTGCTTTGGCGTACAGATGCACTCAACTCTTGTCTTGGGACATCAGCTTCTTCCAGGTAGTGAACTATAGTATTTACCCCGCTTTGGGCAGCAGAAACCAGGTTGGTTCCGCTACGAAGCATAGTTTCTGATAAGGATGAGGCTATAGGCTGATTGTGGTTGCCTATAAATATGAGGTTTTGCCTTTCTTGCCTCATCAATCCCCTGCTGAATCCGGGAGGGATAACAACTGCTGCTGCAATTTCATTATCCATGATTTTTTCCTGAGCTTCTTGAATATTCATAAGTTGGGGTTCAAATATAGCAGTAAGATCTTCATCTTCCATAATTAAGTCCACTATAATTTCAGCTTCGGTTGTTTCGTCTTGATTAACTAAAGCTACCGGAAAAGCTTCTGCAGGCTTTTCTTCTTCCATCAATGGCGCTAAAAAATAACCTATGCCTAATAGTAAAACCACAGGTGCAACAATTATTAAAATCATCAATTTAGGATCTTGAAGGTAGTTTTTTATCTCAAACCCGGTCATGAAAAATATTCTGTGCATAATAAATCAAGCCTAACTGTTTTTTTTATGGAAGAGATAGTATGTCCTTAGTTTTACATAAAACCAGAGTAGCGTTGTATAAAATCAATTATATTTTCCCTAATATCTTTGAGTATACTTTCCCAATCTTCTTCGCTTAACTCAGATAAGTCTTTGCCTTCTTCCAGTTCCGGTTCAACTATATCCGGATGGTCAACAATTTCAAAATTTGTTTCTGTATCAAGTTCCATTGCCAATAAATCAATTCCTAAGGCCGGAGCGGAAAATTCAAATTCAATAAGGGCTTCTGCTACAAGATCATGCTCATTTAAGTTTTGGCCATTACCTTCCCAGGTATCCATAATTACACTTGCTTTTGTTCTGGTGTTTTCCCGCTTAGAGAATTCGAGGGTAAAATTGGTTTTGCTGTGAATATTTTCATCATTTTCTAGATCTGTTATCTGTTCTCGTTGAGTCGTAAAATTAATATGCTGTTCTAAATCTTCATCACTTCTTATTCCGGCAATAATTTCAATTTCCTCATTTGTTTGTTCATTTTCTGACTCGGAAGTATTTTGCCAGGTATATTCCAGCACCATTGGATTATCAATTTGCGCATGATTTATTTCCAAAGCGCCGGTGGTTTTTTCCCTATCGTTTGGAGGGGTGTTGGTAGATGAATTGAAATCAATTTCAGCCGTTTTTTCTGATGTTTCCCCGTTTTGAACCTGCAAAGAGATATTCCGGTCAATAACACGATTTTTCCCATCCACTAACGCGGTCATGTGGATTCCACCGGGTATATTTATGGAGTCTTTGCCCAAGGCAATATTTGCAATTTCCCGGAAAATTTGCCGGTGAGTTTCATCCATGCCGTATAGTCTGCTCATAGTTTCTATGGCTTCCGGAAGAGCTTTTGCAAGTTTTTCCCATCCTCCGGTGTCTGCCAATAATTTCTGTAGATCCTGAAAGAGCAGGTTAGCCTCCTCTTTTTCCATATCCAGTGTAATTTTTTTAACTGCTTCACTATCATTGTTTGTGTTGGTGGGGGGAGAGGTGATGCTTACCTGTTCATTGCCAATATGGTTTTCAAGTGTGTTCCAAAAATCCTCGGCTTTTGGTAGACCGGGGAAAATTAGTTCTTCGGGCCCATGGTAGCCTGGAAAAATAACTTCCATTAAATTGCCAAATTGCTTTGGTTCAAACCACAACATTTCATGGTAGAACTCATCAGGCAAGCGTGCTGAAACAAAATCCTCCGTGTAATGGAGGTTGCCTTCCAGGTTTAATAATGGGGGGATAGAAAATGAGATGTCGCTGTGAAATTGAGTTTCATCCGGGATTACGGTGGAAGAAATATTTAAGGTGCCCCACCCTAAAGCTTCCTGCATCATCTGGAAGTTTCCTCTCATTGGCCTCTGATTTTCAATTTCTATACTTGGACTAATATCAGTGTTGGCTTCATAAGGCTCTGAAGATGTTAATTCGGCTATTTGCAAAATATCTTGCCAGTTATTTTGCACTCTTTGTTCTATCAAGTTCAAATTATTTTTTTCTACTTGAATAAATTGTTCAGCGGAAGTTTTTTCACTGGTAAAAGAATAAACTGTAACTGAAATAAGTATGATGATAAGAATTATAAAAGTCACTTTCCCATGGGGGGTAGAGATTATATTTTTAACTGATTGCCAGGCATATTTCAAAAGAAACACCCTTTCTTTAATGTAAATTTAGTAACTGATTAACCAGATACTAAATTTATTTCTATGCTATCTCTGTTACGTTATTCGACAGAATTAATTAAATTCCTATGTATTGTTACTCTTTTACCTTTAGTTGATTATAATAAAAAAACTTTGAATTAATAAAGTTGAAAGGAGTAAATAAAGCTTTATAGAATTTTACATCTAACAATTAACCAAAATTGAACTTTTTTGTTAAGAAAGGAGGGATTTCTAGGCTTGTTAGCAGAGCCTGGACCAAATATGGCTGAGAATAGGGTGCTATTGAATGAGGGGGTAGAAGAGGAAACTGCTTTGCCACCAAAGCGCATTAAGATACTGGATATCATTATGATTGCCCTGGCAGCTTTTTCAGTTATCTTGCTGGTTATAGAATACATAGTGAGTCTTTCGCCTCAACAACAATTGTTTATTATTTATGCGGACCTGGTTATTGTGGGGATATTTTTGATAGAGTACATTTATAATATTAGAAAGAGCGAATCAAAAATTGATTATGTTATTGAAAGATGGTATGACTTGCTGGGCATGATTCCTGCTGCCCATCCTTTGTTGAGAGGGTTTCGCTTATTCCGTATTTTCCGGGTAGCGGTAATCGCTGCTCGTTTACAAAGAACTTTAAACCTTGCATTTGGAGAGAATATACTCTTTAGGATTTTAAACAGATACAAGAACTTAATAGTAGATGAGTTATATCATATGATGACCATTCGCTCTTTAGATTTGATCAGCGAGATGATTGGTCAAACCGATTATTCTAATTCAGTTAAGAAAGTGGTTTTGAAAAGGCAAGATGATATCAACAATATGATGATAGAAAAAATGGATAAATATGTTCAGCCCAGCTGGATAGCAAACAATTTTATTTACAGGAGATTTAGAGATCAAACTTCATCTATGATGACGGGGATTATCCTTGACACGTTAGAAGATGAAAAAACTAATGAAATCATGGTGGAAGTCATCAAAGAAATTTTAGAAGATCTTCGTGCTGATGTAATTGAGGGCAAGCATAAAGACATATAAAAATATTTACTTACCTCCTTTAGCAAACTTTTTGCCAAGGCAGGAAAAATTATTATTATGCAGAATTTTTGTACAAAGAAGATTTTTCTGCCCCATATTGTGATTTTTTATCGATGAATTTAATTTGCAAAAAATTAGGGGGGCTTTTATGGAGGAGTGTAAGTTCTGTGGTAATAATAAATTTATAATAAGAGGAGATATTTCCGGAGCAAGATTCACCGGATCATTAAAAAGAAATACTGAAGGCTCTCTCTCTTTCATACCTGAAGAAATCATAGACTACGATGTGGGTAAATTTAAGAAGCCGATGTGTAGTGAATGTAAAAAAGAATTTGATGGGTAGCAAACTAACTTCATTTATGCTGCTCATTCGTTACAAAATACATAGCTAAGGAGGATAAAGAGAATATGCTGAACAGAATTGTATTAATTGGGAGGTTGACTGCGGATCCGGAATTGCGCTATTTACCTTCATCTGGGACTCCCGTAGCCAACTTTACCCTGGCTGTGGACCGTCCTTTTTTAAATCAACAAGGAGAGAGGGATACAGATTTTATTCGGATCAGCGTTTGGCGGAAGCAGGCTGAAAACTGTGCGAATTATTTACAAAAAGGAAGTATGGCTGCAGTAGAAGGCAGGTTACAGATTCGAAAGTATGATGATCGAGAGGGTATCCGCAGAATTGCAGCAGAAGTCCAGGCAGATAACGTACGTTTTTTGGATAACAGAAAGAGTCAGGAAGGACAGTCTGACGTAGATTTTGGTTATGATACTCCCGAGGACCCGGGGGTAAATGAAGATGACATTCCATTTTAAGTTTAATAAAGGGTGTTAACTAAAAAAGTTTGTTCTGCAAATATTATTGCTTGAATTGTATTTACTTGGGCATTATGAAGAAGAAAGGAGAGAAGGCTTATGGCAGAGATCAACGTAAAAAATGAAGTAGCATTTGAGAGGGAAAAAGTATTCTGGGCATTTCGAGATAAGCTTCCGGATTTACTTTCATATCTTCCAGACGTAGAAGATATTAAAGTGTTGGAAAGGGAAGAAATCGATGAAAACACAATTAAATTGTTAAACCTCTGGCAAGCCAACTATGATCAAGTTCCCAAAGCAGCACGGGGGTTTATTAAACCTGAAATGCTTAAATGGAAAGACCATGCAACCTGGCGTCAGGATGAATGGATTTGTGAATGGGTTATAGAACCGGAATTTCTTTCCGATGCTATCTCATGCCAGGGGAAAAACAGCTTTATTGATAAAGGAGATGGGAAAACGGAGGTAATTATAAGTGGCAACCTTGAAATAGATGTAAAGAAAATAAAAGGAGTCCCTAAATTAGGCTCGGGCAAAATAGGGAAAATAGTGGAGGATTTTGCAGTCCCCATGATTTCTTCTAATTTAGGTAATGTTGTAAAAGGGTTAGAGTCATACCTTCAATCTGAATAATAAAATATTACAATATTACAATATATTTAATGCAATCTGGCTGCTATATGGGAGTTTAAATTTACTCTCAGGGAAGAAGCGACCGGATTGCATTTTGCTTTCATAAGTAAAAATGTGGGGGCAGGGAGTTCAATTTCAGGGAGAGTTTCGTAATGCCCCATGCCTTTTGCGATAATCAATCCTGAATTGTAAAATAGTCGCATAAAATTTGTGGAAGCCTTGTTTATGTCTAACCCCGGAGTATCAGAGCCTGATTCAATTACATTATTAAAATATTGATTGATTCCACTACTTTTTAAATCATTCAGAGTAAGATCATTTTGAACAGGGCCACTTTTAACTACATAATAAACTTTGTAATAAGATTGCAATTTGGTTATTAATGGAAGGTCAAAATAACATTCTCCGGCGTTATCAGCAAGATAAAGAATATAATTATCTTTGGCCTGGCTAGAAAAATCTTGAAGTTTTTTTTCGAGTTGAGAGACATCGTTCCGAGAAAATTTTACTGGCTGCTTAACATCTTTCCGCAGGGTTTCTATGTCCACAAAAAAATCAATACTATTGCCTTTTACTGCAAACTTTATTAAATCATCAAGGTTAGGAGTTAAGGCGGTATTGAATTCTTTATAAAGGTTACCGGCCGCTTCCATTTCTTTTGACTTTATGTCAGCAAAAGGATCTTTACAATTTGCTTCTTGCCTGATAATTCTCTGCATTTCTCCGGCTAGCACAGTAGGTATAGAGTTACGGGAAAAATTATTATTTAAATAAGCCAAACTTTTTTGAAAAAGAACTTCCCTTTCCTGGGAGTTTTTGCTCGAAAGTTTTGCTGTATTATAAGCTAGTTCTTTAAGGCAAGAAAAACATTCATCTTGAGCACGCATGTGAGCACCTCCGATAGTGGCAGAATTATTTATTCTAATGCAATTACTTCTATATTATAAACTTTTACCACTTTAACTAAAAGCCATCCCTGCATATCTTTTTGCAAATATAAGGAAATATTTTAATGCAGGAAAAATAAACCTTATATTGAATCTTATCAACAATTGGGTGATCAAATAAGGAGAACATTAGAGAACATTATGCCTGATTGGGTACATGCTTTTCTGTATATCTTTATCTGGGCAGGGATTATTTTTTTGTTCATTTATTTATTAGATGACTGGCTGGGGTTAATATTGGGCTTACTGGTGGGAAGAGTGCTGGCAGGTTTAATTGTTTCCAGGATACCAGGATTTTGGGGCAAGTGACAAATCTGCAGAACATTATTTGAGGAGGGTGAACTATGAACGAAGGTTTTTATCAGAGAAACGAAAAAGAAACTAATAATATAATAGTAAAAGCCCTGTTGATTATGTTTTTTAGTGCTTATTCGTTACTGGTGATAATGTGGCTGGTTGGAATTTCGGAATTGCCACTAGTAAATCTGGTAGTTACCATTGGTTTAAGTGCGATTCTAGCAGTTATTGCATATTCCATAAATAAGTTTTATAATGATCGCTATTTTACCAAATATATTTTAGTATCAATTACCATGATAGTTGGGGTTATGGTTAATGTAGTTATAGGAAAGGCTGTTTTTACCAGTCCCCTGTGGATAGCCATGCTGCTCTTGATGGTGTTATATTATGATATGGTTATTACGATTAGTGCTTCAATATTTTCTTTTCTGGCTAATACTGTATTGATAATGGTGGTACTACCTCCCGGTTATGAAGATATGACCATGACAGATTTTATTGGCAATCCCCTGACCATGTTGGTGGCTATGATTGCTGCCATTTTTGTAACCCATAAGGGTAAGATACTATTAAACAGGAATTTAGACGCTATTGAAGATGCTCAAAAAGCGGAGCAAGATATTAATGATATTCTGGGGGCATGCAAAGAGAAATCTGAAGAATTGATAGAGGCAGTTGAAAATATATCTCATTCCATGGATAATGTGGCTGCCTCAGCCGAAGAAGTGGCTTCCGTGGCCAATGATCTTTCTTCCAATGCGGAAAATTTGAATAATAAAACATCAAATATTGTCAGCACTGGAGAACAGATTAATGTCAAAGCAGAGCTGAGTGAAAAAAGTGTGCAAGAGACTTCCCAAAAAATTAATAGCATTGGCAATAGTTATGATCAAATTTATGCGGCAGCTTCAGAGACAGCGGAGAGTATCAATGCTATGGCTAAAACAGTTGGCCAAATTGAAGATATTGCCGATCAAGTAGGATTGTTATCGTTGAATGCAGCTATTGAAGCTGCACGAGCTGGTGAGGCCGGAAAAGGATTTGCAGTGGTTGCCACCGAGGTGCAAAAACTCAGTGATCAAACCGGTAAACTCCTGACAGAAATTAAGGATGTTCTTAGCAGCAATACTGAGCGTTCGCAAAAAATGCTTGAAGCGGTTAAGCAGGGGCAAACCGCTTATGATGAAACTATTGAATTATATGGAAATATGCGCAGTGCTCTTCAGGATGTTTTGAATGATATTCAGCAAATAAATAGCTACTTGCAGGAAATAAATAGTATGACTGAAGAACTGGCATCATCAAGTCAGAGTTTGGCAGCTATTTCTGAAGAGCAGGCTGCTTCTTCGGAAAAAGTTAATTCCCAGATGGATAAGATAAACAGAGTTTCCAACGATTTATCAGAACGCATGTCTTAGCTTAAAATAAATTGAAGTTAAATTTATAGAATGAATAATTTTATTGAAGGATAGTATTAATTAAAGTAGAATGAATAAAACGGTAGGCTAAAACTCTCAATAAAAGGTAAGGGGAGAAATAGTTGACTGCCTTAGTATCTTTATTTATTTGGATTGCTGTTATAATCG
>PWGT01000088.1 GCA_003554535.1 Syntrophomonadaceae bacterium
AAAAGGCACGGGAAAATAGTTGATTTGAAAAGATAAATTGTTGATAATTGTTGATATATAAACCAAAAATTTTTTCATATATAATTCTATGTTATTAATTGCAGCAATAAATATGCTATAATAATGAGTTAGTAACTAGCAAAATGCTTTAACCAAGCAAAATACTCAAGAAAGCAAACTATTCAACCTTTCTTGAGAAAAATTGAAACCATTCATTTAGAGGAGGTGGATATTGTTGACCGAATCAAACAATATTACCGAAATACGGTGGCATGCTCGTGGCGGACAGGGAGCAGTTACTGCCTCCAAAACACTGGTAGAAATGGTTCTACCCAAAGGCATGTACTTTCAATCATTTCCTGAATACGGCCCGGAGCGTATGGGGGCGCCGGTGCAAATTTTCAATCGCATTAGCCCTAAACCAATATCTGTTTATTGTGCGATTACCGAACCAGAAATCGTAGTAGTAGTAGATTCCACCTTAATGGATGTGGTGGATGTGACCTCTGGGTTAAAACCGGGAGGCACCATTGTGATTAATACTCACCTGGAGCCGGAAGAAATTAGCAAAATGTACAATTTACAAGATTACCACCTTTACACACTTGATGCCACTCACATTGCCCTGGAAACAATTAAAAGGCCATTTTCCAATATCCCCATGCTGGGAGCACTTATCAAGGTTACTGGCCTGTTAGGGAAGGATGAAGCTGCCGAATTATTAAAAGAATCATTTGGCAAAAGATTTCCTTCTACTGTAGTTGAGAAAAATATAGAAGCATTAACCCGCGCATTTGAGGAGGTTAAAGAACATGAAAAAGTGGGATATTAAAGATATCAATAGTTGGGGCTGGCGGGATCATCCGCTGGGAGGCACGATTCCGGAATCAGGCAATGCTGCCACCTATCCCACCGGGGGCTGGAGATCACAAAGGCCGGTGAGAGATGATGAGGCCTGTAACGATTGCTTGATATGTTTCATCTTTTGTCCGGAAATAGCAATCAGCGCCGAAGAAGACAAGATAGGTGAAATTAACTTATACCACTGCAAGGGATGCGGCATTTGCGCCAGAGAATGCCCTCGCAAAGCCATTGAAATGGTTGATGAAGTGGAAGCACAGAGCAAAGAGAGGGGTGAAAATTAATATGCCAAAACCAGCTGCTGTTGTAGGAACAGATGCGGTTGCCGAAGCTATGCGCCAAGTTCAGCCTGATGTTGTGGCTGCTTACCCAATTACTCCCCAAACGGCTATAGTGGAAACTTTTTCACAGATGGTGGCTAACGGGGAAGTTCATACAGAAATGATTAATGTGGAAAGCGAACACAGTGCCATGAGTGCCTGCATAGGTGCAGCAGGCGGTGGTGCAAGAGTCATGACTGCCACATCATCACAAGGATTGGCACTCATGTGGGAGCTCTTGTATATAGCCTCGGGATTGCGCTTGCCCATTGTAATGCCTAATGTAAACAGGGCGCTTTCAGCTCCCATTAACATCCATTGCGACCATAGTGATAGCATGGGAGCCAGAGATTCCGGTTGGATACAGCTGTACAGTGAAAACGCTCAAGAAGCATATGAAAACACTATTCAAGCCATGCGTATTTCTGAGCACCAGGATGTATTATTACCCACCATGGTCAATCTGGATGGCTTTATTATTAGCCATAGCACGGAAAGGGTTGATTTTTATGAAGATGAAAAAGTACGCAACTTCGTAGGTGAATACAAGCCACATTACAGTCTTTTAGATCCTGAAAATCCTGTTTCCATGGGCAATTTCGACTCCCTGGGCGGTTTTTATTTTGAGCTAAAACGAGCTCAGGAAGAAGCTCTAGAAAACTCCTTCCCCATAATTGAAAAAGTAGGGGAAGAATTTGGCAAAGAATTTGGAACCCATTACGGTTTAATTGAAAGCCACTACCTGGAAGATGCCCAGGTAGCCCTGGTTGCCTTGGGTTCGGCTGCAGGTACAGCCAAATTCGTTGTAAACAAAATGCGAGAACAAGGCCATCCGGTAGGGCTTCTCAAACTCCGTGTTTTCCGTCCTTTCCCTGCGGAAACTTTAAGAAAAACCTTGGCCCACATTCCAGTAATAGGCGTCATGGATCGTTCCCTGACTTTTGCTGGCAGTCAAGGCGGCCCGGTATTTAATGAGATGCGCTCTGTATTTTATGAATTAGACAATAGACCTCGCATTGAAAGCATAGTCTACGGCCTGGGAGGAAGAGACCTCGGGCCAGAACTTATAGAAGGTCACCTTCATGAACTCCTACAGGGCCGTTATACTGAAGGTGTAAAATACCTTGGATTAAGGGAAGGTGAGAATAAATAATGAAACTAAAAGAAATGGTCCATAAAAAAGAACAGCTTACCGGAGGACACCGCATGTGCGCTGGTTGTGGCGCACCAATAGCCATTAGGCAAACTTTGATGGGAGTACCGGATGATGTGGAACTGGTAGTTGTAAATCCCACGGGATGTCTGGAAGTTTCAACTACTATCTACCCGTACTCAGCTTGGGAAACCTCTTACATGCACAGCGCATTTGAAAACGCTGCTTCCACTTTGAGCGGCATCGAGACAGCCTACCGCAGCCTGAAAAAACAGGGCAAGGTAGACGCTGACTACCGGTTTGTAGCTTTCGCCGGAGACGGTGGAACTTATGACATCGGCTTCCAGGCTCTCTCCGGAGCACTGGAAAGAGGCCATCGCATGGTTTATGTCTGCTACAACAATGAGGCATACATGAATACCGGAATTCAGCGTTCCGGGGCAACAAGTTTTGGGGCCTGGACCACCACCAGTCCAGTAGGCGAAGA
Organism: Syntrophomonadaceae bacterium; assembly: GCA_003554535.1. Next base: position 2,822 of record PWGT01000088.1, read on the forward strand.
AAGCGTAGGCAAATCCCAATTTCGCAAAGATTTAACAGCAATCGTAGCCGCGCATGGCATTCCTTACACTGCTCAGGCCTCCATTAGCAACTGGCGTGACCTGGCAAACAAAGCCGCCAAAGCATTTGCAACTGACGGTCCGGCTTTTTTGAATATTATGGCTCCCTGCCACCGCGGCTGGAGATTCCCCATAGAGGAAACTGTTAATATGGCCCGGATGGCTGTCCAGTCTAAAGTATGGCCTCTTTATGAAGTAGAATATGGGGAGTGGAAGCTAAACTACAAACCTAAAAAAGAAGTTCCCCTGGAAGATTACTTAAAACTCCAGGGACGTTTTGCCCATCTGGTCAAAAAAGAAGAAAATCAGAAATACGTGGAAACTCTGCAACAATTTATTAATGAAGAATGGCAACGCTTGCTGAAAAAATGTGGAGAAGAAGAATAGCTAATAATATAACTACTATACATTTAAAAAAAGAAGGGGTGTAAAACACCCCTTCTTTTTATACCAGAAATTGTTACTATCCTAGCTTATCCGCTTGAAAATTTCTTCCTTGAATAAGGTGGTTTTAACCTTAATGTAGGTACCTTTCATGCCCAGGGATCGGGAATCTATAATACCTGCACTTTCAAATTTACGAAGGGCATTAACTATAACTGAACGGGTAATACCAAGGCTATCAGCTATCTTGCTGGCTACTACGATCCCCTCGCCACCATCAAGTTCCTTGAAAATTTCTTCCATAGCTTCCAATTCCGAATAAGAAAGACTTCCAAAAGCCACATCTATAATGGTACGATACCGAGTTTCTTCAATCTTACGCTCTTCCCTTGCTCGCATCATTTCCATGCTAATAATACCTGCACCTATTTCCGCCATAACTATATCATCAATGCCGAATTCTCCTTCAAACCTGTGAAGCAAAAGTGTGCCCAAACGCTCACCTTCGCCCACAATAGGAACCACAGCAAGGACCTCTGGCCTGTACTTGCACTCGAAAGTATTTTCCTTTTCAAATATGCAATAGTCACTTTCCTGGACTATATTTGTTCTTGATTCCTCTGTTCCTAATAAAAACTTTTCATTATACCAGGCTGGAAACTCTCCCCGCTCAATAATATTCTCCTTGAAATAATCGCATTCAAACTTGCTTAGCAAGCTATAACCCAATATCTTACCCTGAGTAGAGACAATAAAGATATTTGAGTTAATGCCTTCTCTTAGTATTTTGGCTCCTTCTTCAAAGTTTAGAGAAGTAGTAGAGCTTTGGATTGTCTGCTTCATATACCTAACTCTTTCCAGCAATGTTGTTGGTTCCATTTGTATTTCCACCTTTCTCCTTTATAAGCTTAGGTACACTAATAACCTTTATAGTTCTTCCTAATAATATGATTTCTTTTTATTTCTGTCAATAGATTTCCTCATAAATATTTTATATATTTTTTATTATCACATATTTATCCTAAAACACCCCTATTTTTTCAAAGTTGACAATTATACTTATTTTCACTGGTATAATCTGGAATGCCTGCGCAGGTAATTTTGGACTGATACGCTTTGTAAATCTCTACCCTCTCTCACATATTTTAAAGCCTGCCAAATTTCCCTCGCTGTATCCAGGGATGTTAAACAATAAATGCTGTGATCTGCTGCTGCCCGGCGAATCCTAAAACCATCCCTTTCCGGTGCCTTACCTCTGGTCAAAGTATTTATAACCAGATTCACCTCTCCATTGCGTAACATATCAATAATATGGGGCGATCCCTCTCTTACTTTTCGGACTCGTTCCACCGGAATACCATGCTTTTCTAAAAATGCAGCGGTCCCCTCAGTGGCCATAATTTTATATTCAAGATCAGCAAAACCTTTAATGATCTCCAGAGCATCTTGCTTCTCTTTATCTGATATAGTAGCCAAAATTTTTCCTTCCAAAGGAAGTGAGAATCCTGCAGATATTAAAGCCTTATATAAAGCTGTGGCAAAATCACCTCCCATGCCAATAACCTCTCCGGTAGACTTCATTTCCGGGCCCAATACAGTATCCAGGTCCATTATTTTTCCAAATGAAAAAACGGGGGCTTTAACACTCACATAAGGCGGATCATCGTAAATTCCTCCCCTATAACCCATTTCTGCCAAATTCTTGCCAAGGCTTATTTTGGTAGCCAGGTTAATCAAGGGAATACCCGTGACTTTGCTCATGAACGGAACAGTGCGGCTGGAACGAGGATTAGCTTCCAGGACGTATAATTCTCCTTCATGCATAACATACTGGATATTTATTATGCCTCTTACTTGCAAAGCTGCACCTAATTTGCGCGTCGTTTCGGTCAATCTTGCATAATCTTCCTTAGCCAATCTCTGAGGAGGGTATACGGCAATACTGTCACCGGAATGAACCCCAGCTCGTTCAATATGCTCCATAATCCCAGGCACCAAAACATCTTTACCATCACATACGGCATCAACTTCCAACTCCAGCCCTCCCATATACTTATCCACAAATACCGGATGGTTGGGAGTTACTTTTACCGCAGTCTCCATATATTCATTAAGTTCTTCTTCCCTATAAACGATTTCCATGGCCCGACCTCCCAGAACATAAGAAGGCCTAACTACCACCGGGTAACCCACCTCGCTTGCTGTCTTAAAAGCCTGTGCAGGAGATACACAAGCTTTGCCTGGCGGTCTTTTCATATCTAGCTTTTCCAAGATAGCGTCAAACTTTTCCCGATCTTCGGTTCGATCCAGGTTTTCCACTGAAGTTCCCAAAACTTTTACCCCATTCTCCTCCAGAGCACCGGCAAGGTTAATAGCAGTCTGTCCCCCAAATTGAACTATGGCTCCATCCGGCTTTTCCCTCTCAATCACATTCATTACATCTTCAGCAGTTAGAGGTTCAAAAAATAACTGGTCAGAAGTATCAAAGTCAGTACTTACCGTTTCCGGGTTGTTATTAATTATGATAGACTCTACTCCTTCTTCCTGCAGGGCCCAGGCCGCATGGACCGAACAGTAATCAAATTCGACACCTTGGCCAATGCGAATTGGCCCGCTACCCAAAATAACCATCTTTCTGTTATTTGAACCTGCTGTTTCGTTTTCTTCTTCAAAAGTGGAATAATGATAAGCAGTCTCCGATTCGAATTCTGCTGCACACGTATCCACTTTCTTGTAGGAAGGAATAAATTTGCGACCATTCTTCAAGCTTTGCAGCTTTTCCATTTCAATGCCCAACACTTCACAAATAGCCTCATCATTAAAACCCATCCGGTGAGCTTTCCACCACAGCGAATCATCGATACTATCATCACTTCTATTATTCAGGACAGATTTTAATTCCTTTTCCATGAGCACTATATTATTTACCTTGGATATGAAAAATGGATCAATCAATGTTAATTCGTGGATTTCTTCAGGGGTAAAACCGCGCCGTAAAGCTTCCGTCAAGACAAACAACCTTTCATCGTCAGGATTGACCAGGCGGCGCCTTATCTCAGAATCGGAAACATTCTCTATTTCTGGCAAATACATCCCCCGGACACCTATTTCCAGAGAACGCGCTGCTTTCATCAATGCAGCTTCCAGATTCCTTTCCAGGGACATTACTTCACCAGTGGCTTTCATCTGGGTGCCCAAACGGCGCTGTGCCAAGGCAAATTTATCGAATGGCCAGCGAGGAACTTTAACCACACAATAATCAAGAACCGGTTCAAAACAGGAGTTATTAATACCAGTAACTGTGTTGTTAATATCGCCCAGTTCAACTCCCACAGCAATTTTACTGGCTACCCTGGCTATGGGATAACCAGTGGCCTTAGAAGCCAAAGCGCTGGAACGGCTAACGCGGGGATTAACCTCTATAACAGCGTATTCCAGGCTTTGAGGGTGAAGAGCAAATTGAATATTACATCCACCTTCAACACCCAGGGCCCTGATGATCTTGTAAGAAGCATCGCGCAGCAAGTTATACTCGGCAGGCCCAAGGGTCTGAGCAGGTGCCACAACAATACTATCACCGGTATGAATGCCTGCGGGATCAAAATTTTCCATGCTACAAATTATTATGCAATTGTCCCGGGCATCTCGAATAACTTCAAATTCTATCTCTTTCCAGCCTGCCACACTTTTTTCTATCAGCGCCTGGTTAATAATACTGTGCTTTAATCCCTTTATAAGTGTGGAATCAAGTTCTTCCCGGGAACGCACCATACCTCCGCCAGTTCCCCCGAGGGTGTATGCAGGGCGAATAATAACCGGATACCCCACTTGCTCGGCAAAAACAGCGGCATCATGTACGTTATCCACTATGGCACTGGGTGGAACCGGCTCGCCAATCTCTTCCATACACTGCTTAAATTTTTCCCGATCTTCTGCTTTTTCAATGGTTTCCAGAGAGGTACCCAACAATCTTATTTCCAAATCCTCCAGAATACCCTGATTAGCAAGCTCTTTAGCCAAGTTCAAACCAACTTGCCCTCCAAGGGTGGGCAACAAGCCCTGCGGTCTTTCCTTTTCCAAAATACGCTTTACGGTATCTACCGTCAGAGGCTCCATATAGGTGTGGTCAGCCATATTTAAATCAGTCATAATAGTTGCCGGATTACTATTTATGAGAACTATTTCTTTTCTTTCTTCATACAAGGCCCGGCAAGCTTGAGAGCCCGCATAATCAAATTCTGCAGCTTGTCCAATTACTATAGGCCCTGAACCTATAACAGCTATCTTTTTTAGATTCTCCGGTGCTTGCAATTCTAATATCTCCTTTAACTACTCTTAAATCAAATTCTCTGGCAATCTTGGGGAAAACTCTTTTTCGTTAGCCAAATAATGTGGCCAGAATGAAATCCCCCAAACCGGCCAAACATTATGTTCAAACCCTTCCACAGAATTATCATGCATGTTATAGTGAGTCATCTGAATTTGTTCCGGCAAGCTTGCTCTTTCTACCTGCCAGTTGTGATTCTGGGAAGTGGCATAAATCCGACCCGTTTTTAAATCCTTAACCGGAATATTATCTCCCCGGTGCCCCCAAAAAGAGGTTGCCACCTCTCCTCCCAGGACACGAACTAAAACATATTTGCCCAGAGAAATCCCCACCAGCGGAACTTTAGGAATGAGCGATCTAATCCTTTCCAACATGCCTTCCCCTGCATCATTAGGATTGCCGGGGCCACCAGCCATTAAAACACAGGCAGGGTTTAAATCAATAATCTCTTGGGGATTAAAATCAGCTGAAACTATCATAAACTTCTTGCCCTGTTCCTCTAAGGCCCGCAAAAAACTCAACTTTACCCCGAGATCTATTACAACAACCTCCGGTGCGCTGCAAGAAGAATGCACATATGCTGAAGGAACTGTAATTCTTTCAACCAGCTTAGAAAATACCGGCTCTGATGCTTTTAAGTTCTTAGCAACAAGTTCTGGATCATCTTTGGCATGGACAATAGAGCCTTTCAATTCTCCCCAACGTTGAAGATATCTGGCTACTGCCCTGGTATCCACACCAGTCAAACCGGTAATACCTTGTTTTTGCAAATAATTTGGAAATGAATCTTCTGCTTTCCAGTTAGAAGGATGTTCGCAGATTTCCCGCATTATAACTCCCTTTGCCCTGAAGCTAAGGGAGTCTTCGTACAGAGAATTTACTCCGTAATTGCCCTGCAAAGGATAGGTTAAACAAACAATATTTCCGGACTGGCCAGGATCAGAAACAGCTTGCTGGTAGCCTATCATGCCAGTATGAGCCACCATCTTGCCTTCCACTTTTTCTGTTGCCCCGCAAGCTATGCCATCAAAATACTTGCCGTCTTCCAAAACCAACCTGGCTTCCACTTTTAACCTCCATTCCTTCTACATATTAAACAGAGCTTGTGCATAAAAAAATTTCCCGGCCAGAGCAGACCAAGGAGGAGGATAAATAACATAAAATCAGTGTTATCCTTTCCAGTCTCTCTGGACTGGTTTAAAGGCTTTGTTCCGAAAAGAGTTTATCAGAAAAACAACTCAACAGTCAAATTATTTGGACTTCATTTAATAAAAAAATTTATTCGTTTAACCGGTTACTCCTCCCTGTCTTCCAGAGGAACATAATGAGTAAGGTTATTGCCCGTGTAAATCTGTCTCGGACGCCCGATCTTTAAGGGAACCGAATCATGCATCTCTTTCCATTGGGCAATCCAACCTGGCAAACGTCCAATGGCGAACATAACCGTAAACATATTTGTGGGAATTCCAATGGCTCTATAAAGAAACCCGCTGTAAAAATCTACATTGGGATACAGATTTCTATCAACAAAGTAATCATCGTTCAAAGCTTGGTACTCCAGCTCCATGGCTATTTCAACCAAGGGCTCATCAAAGGTATGCTTCTTCATGAGTTTTTCCACCATATGTTTCAGAAAAACTGCCCGGGGATCAAAATACTTATAGACACGATGGCCAAAGCCGTATAAAACCATATTTTTGTCCTTAGACTTAGCCCTCTCAAGAACCTCTTTAACTGAGAAGCCTTCATCGCGGATGTGTTCGAGCATCTCGATCACCTGTTGATTGGCACCACCATGCAACGGACCCCATAGGGCACAAATCCCAGCACAAATAGAAGAGTACAAGTTAACCATGCTACTGCCCACCAACCTCACAGTAGAAGTGCTGCAATTTTGCTCATGATCAGCATGCAATATCAATAAAGCCCTCATAGCCTGAACTATATCCTGATCAAGTTTGTAAGGCTTTACCGGGCTGTCAAACATCATATGCAAAAGGTTTTCAGTGTATTTAAGATCATGCCTGGGGTAAACAAAAGGCTCGCCAACGGAGTTCTTGTGGGCATAAGCAGCCAGGGTTCTAATTTTGGAGAGCAAACGAGCACATACCAGGTCAAAAGTTATGGCATAAAAATTTTCACTATAGAAGGTAGGATAAAAAATAGAAAGAGCATTTACCATGGAACTAAGAATAGCCATGGGATGAGCATGAGGTGGTATGCCATCAAAAAAATGAATCATCTCTTCATGGATTAGCGAATTTTCGGTCAAATCATCAGAAAATTTCTTTAACTGCTTCTGAGTAGGAAGATGCCCATAAATTAATAAATATGAGGTCTCTACAAAAGTAGAGTTTTCCGCTAGCTCTTCTACCGGAATCCCCCGGTAACGAAGTATTCCATTTTCCCCATCAACGTAGCTCACACTGCTTTTACAGCTTCCTGTATTCTGATAGCCTTCGTCAAGAGTAATAAGGCCTGTATCCTGCCGCAGGCTAGAAATATCTATCGCTTTTTCTCCTTCTGTTCCTTCAAACACATCATATTCGTATGTTTTATTTTCATACTCCAGTTTAGCCTTTTTCATGAGCACACCTCACTTTACTAAATAAATTACCTAAAAAATGATATCAAAAATTTAAAGACAATAGTTCCCCCAGAAACAGTCTCCAACTTTTACAAATCGATTACCAACAACTTTGCAAAACTATCAAACTGCCCAGAGCAAATTTTACAGGTTAACTCAAAAAAGTTTTTTAATATAAAGGGATATTAATTGTTTTCTTTTATGTAGCTCTATCATTACTTTCATCATAAATCCCTGTCTCCCCCTACTATAGGCCAAATATTAGCATATATATTAATCACATGTCAAATAAATTAAATAGTGCCACTAAACTACCAATAACAAGCTTTGACGCTTACGCATTTTTGTAATACTATGTTTCTACTATGATTATGGAATTCAATGGTAAACGTCCTCAAATAGCTTCAAATGCCTTTGTTGCCCCTACTGCCACTATTATTGGAGATGTTACTGTGGGAGAAGGAGCAAGCATATGGTTCGGTGCTGTATTAAGGGGTGACTTTGGCCGTATAGAAGTTGGCAAAAATACCAGTGTCCAAGATAATGTAGTAGTCCATGTGCTTCCTGAGAGTGAAACTGTAATTGGTGAAAATGTAACCATAGCTCACGGAGCTGTTATCCACAACTGCACCATCCAAAACAAGGCTGTGATCGGGATGAATGTGGTAGTTTTAGATTTTGCAGATGTGGGAGAGCAAGCCATGGTTGCTGCCGGAAGCGTTATTCCGGATAAATTCAAATTGCCTGCCAGGCACCTGGCAGCCGGAGTTCCTGCCCAAATCAAAAAAGAAATAGATGGCAATTCTTTATGGTGGATCGATCTAAGCTCCCAATCCTATCAAGAACTTGCTCGTAAGTACCTGCAGGAGCAAAATGACAACAACTCTCAACCAAAATAGACCGGGACTACACCAGTTTTACTATTTTTTATTGGATACAACTTCAAACCGCGGCAAAGTAGGAATATATTTTTCCAGCATATTATGCACACCATCTTCCATCCGGCAAAATACTTCCAGGCTTCTTACTCTGCCTCCGATCCTGTTCAAGAAAAGGGAAAACTTCTTCACAGCTTTTTCAGAAGCAAACCTTAAGCCTTCAGTATTAACTACTACTTTGTAGTTCCCAACAGTAGAGAGTTGTTCCAATTGTGGGCGGATGTACTTCAATGTAGCTTTGTTAAGCACTCCTTTTAAATTCATATAAATTACATCTTTTTTCATGGAAACATGAATTTGGAGTTGTTTACCGTCAACTAAAGTCGTATCGCCAGGCGCCAGGGCCAGAGTTTTGCCCTCGGGAGTTGTTATCTGGTTAGCTGTATTTTGCGGTTTTATGTAGCGCTCTAAAAGGTTTTGATACCCCTGGTTCTGTTTTTCCCAATGCCTGATGAGCCACCATCCCACCGCTCTGTAAAGAGATGTACTCCAGCCCGTAATAGAAACATTGTGGAAAAAGTTTCTAAATGCATAAAATCGCTTATAAGCATTAACGGTTTCTTCTTGCAACTCTTGTGGAGAAATTTTCGCCGGCCAGTAAACCACATGATGCCCATCATAGTATTGCCATTCCTTGGTAAGAAGCCGCCCTTGTGCCTCCAATTCATCATATACAAGGGTGCCGGGCAACGGAACCAGGGTCATAAATTGAACCGTGTCTACACGAGCATCTAGGGCAAAATCCACCGTATCTTTAATAGTTTGCACTGTATCCCCCTCTCCACCAAAAATAAACATTCCATGGACGCTAATCTGGTGGTCATGGAGGCAACGAATAGCTTCTTTGATATCTTCCACACTCTGCTGTTTGTTGTAACTCTCCATAGTTTCCGGATTAATGGATTCCAGTCCTATGTAAGCTATCTTTCCGTTGGTCTTCTGCATGAGATCTAATAACTCTGGATCACTTGCCACATCTACCCTTACCTGAGCTCCCCAATGCTCGGGAAGAATATCCCGTTCCAGCATTCCGCGCATCAATTCTTTGGCTCTTTTTTTATTGGCGGTAAAATTATCGTCTACAAAGAATACCCTTTTTCCTTTATAATGAGCAAGTTCATCTAGAACCAACTCATTATCCCGGTAGCGGAAACGATGCCCAAACATAGGAGTTACACTACAAAAGTTGCAATCAAAAGGACATCCGCGGGAAGTCATAACCGGATAATTGTTTATTTCCTCATGGTTTTTGAGTAAAGTCAAATCTGGAATAGGATGCTCATCTACACTTTCCCAGCAAGAAGGAAGGGGGTTATGACGTATTTCTCCATTTTCCCGGTAAGAAAGGCCGGGTATAGCAGCAGGATCAAAACCCGTCCCCCAATTATTAACCAGCTTTAAAAACGAAGATTCACCTTCCCCTCTAACAACATAATCAGCATGAGGAAGAGCATCTTCAGGCATAAAAGTGGCATGAATACCACCTATAACCACAGGCAAACCTTTAGAACGAACATACCTGGCAATTCGATATGCCTCGGGAGCAGTAGAAGTAGTTGTAGAAATGCCAACTAAATCCGCATCTAAAACTTCTGCCGGTGAAAGAGTGTCTCCATCACCCAATAAAATATTCACTTCATATCCTTCTTGCTTCAAAAGGGTGCCTAATAAAGGCAAGCCCAGGCGAGGCATATAAATTGTCTTGTAAACATGATCACCCGGTGCTTTAGGTTCTATTAAAACAATTTTATTAATCTGCATCTCTTAGATCCTCTCCTTAAATATTTTTCTGCTTGTAACTGCTTAGGCCAAAGGTATTGTAATAAGAAGCATTCATTGATATTGTTGATTTTTTCTCCCTCCCCCTTGAAGGGGTTGATTTTTTTCTCCCTCCCCCTTGACGGGGGAGGGTCGGGGTGGGGGTGTTTTTACTCTTTTCCTAGCAATGCCTTAGCAGTTACTTCTGCTTTATTGAATTTAGTCTCTAGTTAAAGATTTCTCAAATAATACTAATTTATACATTGATTGATTTTGAAGGCAGTATGATGCTCTCTACAGATGCAGATATTAATAAATGGGGCTGTGCCTTTCTCCTTCAAAATAAAAGCCGCTTTCATCATCTTCATCCGGCAACTGTCTGTCTCTCTGAGGCCAATTAAACGTATTAGACCCTTTTATCTCATCATCTTCCCATTCACCAACGTACTTAGAACCGTCAGGCCACTTTATCTTTCCTTCACCGTGTTTTTCTCCGTTACGGAACTCCCCAACATACTTTCTTCCGTCAGGATAAGTTAATTCTCCTTCACCATGTCTTTCATCGTTACGATATTCTCCCTCATAAGCGCTCCCATTTTCATATTTCATTTTTCCATAACCATCTCTTTGACCTCTGTCAAATTCGCCTGAATACTTACTACCGTCTTCATAAAGCAAAACCCCTTCCCCGTGAGGCTCTCCTTCTTTAACGGAACCTTCATACTCACTGCCACCAGGCAACTCCATAGTAACCTCTTCTTCCCACTCATCCTCTTGAGGGACCTCTACCCGTTCTACACACCCCACAACTCCCAGGGTTATAACGCAAAATATTAATAATATACCTAAAGATAAATTCTGGTTGCCTTTCATTTTCAAATCACCTTTTCCTAAATATTACGCCTTAAAATCTACAGTTTTCATATTATTCATCACTTGAGGGACATAATTCTGGGTTTCTGCAAAAGGAGGAATTCCATCATATTTCTCTACATTAGCAGGACCTGCATTGTAGGCAGCCAGGGCCAGTTCTATATCCCCAAACCTATCGATCATCTGACGAAGGTAACGCGCACCACCATCAATGTTTTGGGCAGGGTCGAAGGGGTCTTCCACTCCCAATCCCTTTGCAGTTTCTGGCATTAACTGCATTAGCCCCATTGCACCTGCATGAGACACAGCATCTTTTTGAAAATTAGATTCCGTATCAATTACCGAGCGAATCAGGTTAGGGCTTAAATCATAATTTCTTGCAGCCTGCATAATATGTGAATCTATGTTTTCACTCTTGTTTGCACCGCTTACAGAAGAAGGCACCTCTTTCTGGCCCGAAACATTGCTCAAAACATCTTCAAAAGATAAACCACTTCTTTGTGGCTCCTGCGTAGATTGCGAGGAAGAAACTCTCTGAGTTCCTGCAAATAAATCCTGGAACAATATATTAAGCAGTGTTTTAAACATCTTCCACCCTCCAGGCCATTTCAGAACTTGACCTCAAGCAAAATTATTTAATTCTTTTTACGATTATACCAAATTGCTATCCCATCTTCAATATAAACGAAAAAAGCAGAGGAACGGTTTTTCTGTGCTCCTGATTATTTGATCTTGCATTAACCCATTCTACAGCACAGAAAAACCGTCCCTCTGCATTAAAGTTGAATTACAATTTGCTCGACCTAAAAAGGAAATCTATAGCTTTACCACATTAGAGGCCTGCGGACCCCGGTTGCCTTCTACTACATCGAATTCAACTTTCTGACCCTCATCCAGAGTTTTAAATCCATCCTCCTGGATTTCCGAGTAATGAACAAAAACATCTTTGCCTTCATCCACTTCGATAAAACCATAGCCTTTTTGTGCATTGAACCACTTTACATTACCTTGCATTAAAAATTAACCTCCTACTTTCTTCCCTTTCACAGGGGTATTATAGAAGTAACACTACCATAAACCAAAGAAAAATGCAATTAAAAACCAAAAAATTAACAAATAAATTCACTTTATAAAAGTATTTTTTATTTAATAAAAATAATTTTTACTCAGCCTCCAAGTCTTCCAGTGGAGTCCATGTTTCATACACAGGCTTGTTCTTTTCGTCCAACTCTCTTACCAGAACCTTACTCGCCTTTTTCTTCTTTACCATTTTATTTTTATCGTCAACATAGCATATTACTGTCTTTACACCACCGCTTGGAGTTTCACCATAAACTACATCACAGTGCTTGTATTGATCCTCCGTCTTGTCCAAATTTTTTTGATAGTGCTTTTGGCAATATTCACTCTCCGGATTGCGAGCGCATACTCTTTCTGTCATTGTTTTGTAAGTAAAATACCGCAATCCCAAAACTAGTAGAATAAAAATAACACCCAAAGATAATAAAGGTAATAAACTTTCCACTGCCAGGAAACCTCCTTCAACATTTAATTTATACTATTATTTCTATTTTATAATATATTAATTTAATTTACTTTTCAAGTAAAGGGGTGGTCTGTACTCTGGCTTTCTTTTTTTGAATAAATTATCCCCTGCGCTGGTGAGAATACAAGGGCTATAAGAAATATTACAGTAACCACCAAAACCATGGCTGCTCCCGTAGCCAGGTCATAATAAAATGATAAATAAAGCCCTGCTAAAGAAGAAATAATACCAAAAATTAAAGAGAGGATAATCATGTAAGAAAACCTGTAAGTAAGCAAAAAACTGGCTGCGCCCGGAATAATCAGCATAGCAACTACCATAACAATACCCACTGTATGGAGTGAAGCTACTATGGTAGCTGTCAGTAAAAACATCATCAAATAATGCAATTTATTTGTTGAAATACCGGCTACCTGAGCTGCTACAGGATCAAAAATCCAGAAAACTATGGGGCGATAGAACAATAGAAGAAAAGCGATCACAATTAAACCAACAATAGCAGTTAATAAGAAGTCGGCAGAAGACACCGTCAAAATGTTACCGAAAAGAATATCGTATAAATTTACCCTCCCTCTAATCATGCTAATAATTGCCACTCCCAGGGCAAAGGCAGCAGTAAATACCGTTCCCATGGAAGCATCTTCTTTTAACCTGGTTTGGTTTTGTAAATAGCCAATACCCCAGGAAGAAGCTAAACCGGTGAACAAAGCACCCACAAAATATGGCAAACCCAGCATATAAGAGAAGGCAACTCCAGGTAACACAGAATGGGAAATAGCATCTCCCAGTAAAGCCCAGCGTTTTACCACCAAAAAACAACTTAAAATTGCACAGATACTACCCACCAAAATCCCTGTAACTAAAGCCAACCTCATAAAGTGGTAATCTCTTAATGGCTCAACTATAAAATCCAGAATACCCCCCATCTCTAATACCTCCAATTTATTACATCAATACAGATGATCAACCCCAAATGCCAAAGCTATTTTCTGGTTCTTGATAACTTCCTCCCGTGGCCCCTGGTCAATTATCCCTTGATTCAGAAGTATAAGCCAATCAAAACTACCGATATCTTCCAATCTATGATGAACGATTATTACGGTTCTCATTTCTCTTTTAAGCTCTTGCAAATAATCCTTAATTACTTTTTCCGTGTTGGCATCTACTCCGTTAAAAGGTTCATCTAATATTATTATCATTGCATTCCGGCACATAGCACGCGCTAAAAGCACTCTTTGTTTTTCTCCGCCGGACAAGTAGCCGATAGGACGTCTAGCAAGATGCTGCAAGCTAAATTTATTTATTGATTTCTCAATCATATGGTAATCCTCATCACTTAACCTCTTCCAGTGCCTACCCGGGTGATAACGCCCCATAGAAACCACTTCTTCTACCAAGAGGGGAAAATTCCAATCAACTTCATTTTGCTGAGGAACGTAAGCGAATTTTTCTGAAGACTTATATAAAGGAAAACATAGAGTTGCAACACTCCCTGCTTGAAAAGATATTAAACCCAAAATAGCCTTCAATAAGGTTGATTTTCCGGAACCATTAGGTCCAAGAATACCAGTAATTTTGCCAGCAGGTATAGAAGCATTAATCTCTTTTAAAGCCGGCACATTTCTATATCCTACTGAAAGGCTGTAAATTTCAATTGCATTAGTTAAATCACCTCTTGGTTTTATATAAGCTCACTCCCTGCCTAATTTATTTCATTTTAACGCGTCAAATATACGCTTGGTATTGACTTGCATCATTTGAAGGTAAGTTTCGGCTCCTTCTCCCGGCTTGCTCAATGAATCTGAATAAAGCTCACCAGCAATAGGGACATCGGCCTCTCGAGATACTTGCCTCATAGGACGGGGGGCAACCTGGTTTTCTACGAATAAAACCGGGATTTCATGCTCATCTATAACTTCCAGTATGCGGGTTATCTGGCGTGAAGTTCCTTCCTCTGGTGCATTTATGGGCCAAATAGCATCATGAAAGAAACCATACTCTTTAGCAAAATATTGAAAACACAATTCACTGGTTATTAGCAAACGCTTCTCTTCAGGTATTTTTTGCAATTTCTCCTTCATCCAGATATGCAAATCTTCTAGTTCTCTTAAGTATTCTTCAAGATTTTTAGCATAATAATCTGCATGGTGGGGGGCAGCATCAATTAATAATGCCCCTATTTGCTGCACATAACTACTGGCATACTGAACATTGGTCCAGAGATGGGGATCGGGGTTCCCCTTAAATGGCCCCGAAGGCAAAGTAATAATTTCAAAGCATTCGCTTTCAGCCAACGCCAAGTAATTTTCCCTCTCTTCCAGATCAGAGACTATTTTGGGGAGCCAGCGCTCCATATTTAGGCCGTTATAAATAAAAAGATCCGCATTTTCTATTGCCCTGATATCTCCGGGAGTTGGTTCATAATGTTCAGGCTCTACCCCCACCGGAACCAATCCTTTCACTTCCAACTTCTCGCCTCCGACATTAGAAACCATATCTTCCAAAAATGATAGGGTAACAACCACCTGCAGTTTATCTTCTTGCAAAGGTTGTTTTGCTTCCTGATTAAACTCACAGCTTCCCCCCATACAAATGATTAAAGCCAAAATCCCCAGTGCCCAAATATATATTGGGAATACTTTTTTCATAAAGAACTCCCTCCACCCGGTATTATTTCTTTATTTTATGCGGGGAAATTTAAATGAGTTCACACCCTATCCCTGAGAGCACAATACGGTGTAAAAAAATAGAACGAAAAATATGAGGAAAATATGAGGAATTATAAAGAAATAAATCTGGGGAGCCTTGAAACTTCAAGACATCATAAAAAAACCGGAAAACCTCTTAATCAAGGCTTCCGGCTTTGGTGGGAGCGGCAGGATTCGAACCTGCGACCTCTTGAATGTGAGTCAAGCGCTCTCCCCCTGAGCTACGCCCCCCAAAAACAAGCAAGTATTAAATCAAAAATTATAGAAAGCCAACAGCTTGATATACAATATAGCTAAATAACACCAGGCCCGCGCTAAAAACCAGCCCTCCTAACGCTGTATATATTGTAAATTGAAGAAACTTCATCCGGGCCAGTCCAGCCGGGAGAGATATAAATGTGCGACTGGCACCGTACAATTGAGCCAGAAATATAGAATACTTGCCATAACGGCTAAAAAATTCGTTGAACTTATTCATTTTTCGTTTTATCAAATTCTTACCAAAATAACCTATTAAATAACTGATTACACTTCCTGCTACTATTCCCGCCGTAGAAAGTATTATAACAAGAGCCCATGATACTTCTCCCGCCATTATCAATTGTCCTGCCGTTAAAACGACAACGCTTGACGCAAAAGGCACACCCACATTTTCAGCTGTCATGGAAAGAGCTATTCCTAACAAACCATATTTAATAGTCAAATAATTGAATGTTTCGGCTATAGGTAGGATGAATTCAGGGGCTTCCATGCTTTGCAACGCTCCTTACTTGCCATTTTTCTTTTTATAGTATAACATATATGCTTCCCTTATCGTTACACTTGACATAATTTTTAATGAAACTTAGTACTTTATCTGTTCCCTTTATACAGGGGATTATGAAATCACCCAATATTATTAATTTAAAGTTTTTTAGGAAAGTGTTAAAACTCTTAAACCTGCAAACAAGCGGGGTATCTGTCTAATTTACAGTGCCCACACTCATTACGGCATTTATTATGTAAACGCCTATTTCCCTGTCGCCTTAAATTTAATGTTATAAACAAGAAGAAACTATCTATTTCTGATTGCCGGTTTCATCTGCGCTATATTAACAAACATACAACATTGACAAAATAGCGCTGATTTGGTAAAAGAAAAGCGTTCTTTGATTAATCAAAAACATGTAATTGGCAGAAAGATTAATTTGAGTTTCAAGATAAAATGTGCGGAGGACAAATATGAACTCCAGGCAACCCATTTACTGGATAATCCCTATACTCGCTCTGGTAGGAGCAGTTTTCTACTTAGGATGGGAGGAAGTTATAACTACTTTGGGCAGAGCTAATCCCTTATTTATGATATTTTTGTTTCTGCTCCAGATATTTAGCTCATTATTAGTCGCTTATAGGTGGCATTACTTGCTGCAAAAAAAACATCATACTTTGCCCCTAACTACCATCTATGCTATTACCATGACTGGCAGTTTTGTGGAAAATGCAACTCCTTCTTCCCGTTTGGGAGGAGAGGCTACTAAAATGTACCTTTTTCATCGTTACACTTCCCATTCGTACTCAGACCTGGCAGGGATTACGTTATGTTTAAAGTATTTTTCCCTCATGCCCCTGCTAATTATAATTTCCATTTTTTTAATCCCGGGTATTATGAGGTTTGATATGCCACCAATTACTTACGTTGCCTTTGCCTTCCTGGTAGCTTTTGTAAGTTTGCTCGCCTTTATTTATCACCGGGGAGGAAAAAATGAAGAAAGCCGGAATAACTCTGAGGAAATTCCTTCATCTAAAAATGATTTTACACCAAAACGCACATCCCTGTTTTCTTTAAATAATTTCTCTTCATTCATTAAAGAAAAATATCAAGCCATATCTAACTTTACCCGACAAGCCTCCATTCATTCCCGGAATATAATTACCACCGGAGATAGAGTAATTTTGATACTTATTTCAATTTTTATATGGGGTCTATACCCACTAAAAGTTTACTTGGTAGTCACCATGCTGGGGTTTGGGCTGGACATATTCACCATTGCCATAGTTTCTTTTAGCGCATACCTGGTAAGCTTACTCCCTCTCTCACCCGGAGGGTTGGGGCTATTCGAGGGCAGCATGGTATTTATGTTTGCCCTGGTAGGAATAAGCCCACCACAAGGGCTGGCAATAGCTTTGCTATCAAGGCTGGTAATTTACTGGTTTCCTCTGCTCATATCAGCAATTTCAGCATCTATTCTGGCAATGAAAAATGAAGAGCTATTACTGGCTAAAGAGGATGCGGATTTACAAAATAATTTTTAGGGCAAGGTGAACATAGCAACGCTTTTTTTAATTAATTTAAAAAACTTTAAAAGCAGGGTTGATAATAAACGAATATCTGCTATCATAAACAAAGGGGTTTTAAAGATGCCATTATTTAATTCAAAGATAACTCATAATATTGATAATGCAGAACAAAAAAGCAAACCAAAAAACAAAATAAATTCTCCTCGAAAAGTATCACCTTTTTTCAAAATATCACAAAAGCTGGAAAACTTGGCCAATAATTTCTGGCCGGTAGCTTATTTGTATTTTTTATTCATTTACAAAAAAAAGCTCGAGCGCGAAATCTCTATGGCCCAGCTGGAACCAGGAAAAACTGTTCTCCACATAGGTTGCGGGCCTTGCCCATACACCGCAATTTTCCTTGCAGAACGGGGTATGCAAGTAACGGCTGTAGATAACGATGAATCCGCAGCGAATAAAGCCAAGCAGCTTGTGAAAAGAAAAAACCTTGAAAACTATATCAGCATAAATTGTGAAGACGGAAAGAGCCTAAATGGAAACAAATTTGATGCTGTCTGGGTTTCTCTTAACGTCCAACCCAAGGAAAAAATTCTTCAAGAAGGACTGGGTTCTCTAAATGACAAGGGCGTTCTCATTTATAGAAATGTTCCACGATGGTTATCTTCATATTTTATAACCGTTCCTCCGGCAAAATGGCCAAGCAGCTACCATACTGAAACCCGTCTTTCCCGGATGGGGGCAGAGAGCGTGATGGTCAAGAAAAAACTTTAACTCCTAAGCATTTGTAACTCTTTCAGCACTTCTTTTATCCCGGAGAATACAAAATCCGGATTTATGTTACTGTTTTTCAGATCCTCCCTGGTAGTTTCACCTGACAATACCAGGATGGAAGGAATTCCGCTGTTTGCCCCCAAAACTATATCTGTATAGAGACGATCTCCCATCATGGCCATATCTTCTCTTTTTAACCCCTTTTTATCTGTCAGCATATCAACAACCAGGGAATTTGGCTTACCCATCACTTTTGCCGGCTCCTCGCCGGTACTGGCTTTTATAAATTCAATAATGGCTCCGCAATCAGGCATATATACATCGTTCTCCAGAGGACAGTTGAAATCAGGATGGGTGGCCAGGTAAGAAACACCACTGCGAATATATCGACAAGCATCAAAAAGCTTATTGTATTCAAGGCTGGTATCAAAACCTACTACTACATAGTCTAAATCAACAGTTTCATCAAACTCATACACTAACTCAAACCCGGCTTTAATTAATTCCTGTTCCATATACTTTGTAGCTACCGGATAAAGAACTGCTCCCGGCTTCTCATTTTGCAAATAGTAGATTAAAACATCCGTGGAAGTTACTACATTTTTTCTTTCCACAGGCAAACCAAGTTTGTCAAGCTTCCGCAAATATGCTTCCGCGCTTTTAGAAGAATTATTGGTAAGAAAACTAAAATCCTTGCCCTGGGCTTTTACTTCCTTTATAAATTCCTGTGCCCCTTCCAAGAGAGTATTGCCTAAGTAGACGGTGCCGTCCATATCGAGAAGAAAAAATCTAATTTGTTCCAAATTGTATTTTGTCATGGTTAAAATCTCCTTGTTGGCTTTTAATTTCTTATTTCAACTCTTGTTTCTCTCTTGCAGAACACTTCCTAAAACTTCCGGGTGATCAGTAATTAAACCATCTACACCCAGTTCCATCATTTTCTCCATGTCTTCTTTTCGGTTTACTGTCCAAGGAATTACCTTTGCTCCTGCTTTCCGGGCCTGATTTAAATAACCGGGTTTTACTAAACCATGGAGAGGATGCAATACTCCTGCTCCAGTCATAGTTTTAAAGCTACATCTGTTTAACAAAGACGGTATGATGGGAACATGGAGAACTCCAAGAGAAACCCGGCTATCGAATTGACCCACCCTCTTTAGAATCAAGGGGCTAAAACTGGAAATCACCACCCGGTGGTAGAGATTTCGGCTCTTTACAAAACGTGCTACCTCTTTCTCCACACCTTTAACTGCAAAAGGATTGGCTTTGATTTCAATCATTACAAAAGTGTCCTCGCCAACAGCCTCAATTACTTCTTCCAAAGTGGGTATATAAGTATTAGCATAGTCTGCAGAAAAAAACGAGCCCGCATCTAAAGATTGCAACTCCCGCAAGGTATAATTGGCAAGCAGCCCACGTCCATCAGTTGTCTTGTGAAGCAAGTAATTATGAAACACTACTATGGCTCCGTCTTTACTCAGGGTAACATCAAGCTCAATGCCATTAGCCCCCAACTCCAGAGCCTTAAGAAACGAAGGCAGGGTGTTTTCCGGCGCAGCTTCCGGTGCACCACGGTGGCCTATATTTAAAAACTTATAAGTTAAATCATCGTACACCTAATATTCACCACCTGTTTATTAATTTGTTCTTTAATTGTTGCCTTATTTCAATCATAAGCAAATGATCTATTATCTATTTACAATCCTCTTCGCCATTCATCCCGCAGCACAGAAGGATTTTTATCTTCCATGATCTTTTCCATAGACCGCAACAGGTCCTCTTTATCTCGCGACAACACCCCTTTGAGAGGCAAGTAATTGGAAGCATGATTGGCCCGAAATACGCACTCGGTCAAATTTAAATCCCTAACCATGAGCATAATCTCCTCAAGAATTTCCCACGGTTCCAGCATGGTAAGTTCGCCTGCTTCTATCCGGCGATATATGGGGAAGCCGGGATAAACCATAAGGGTTAACAAGCCCAAATATTCGGGATCCATCTCATTAAGCAGCCAGGCAGTATCTCGGGCATGTTCTTCCATGCCTTCCTTACCGGCCAGCCCGTTAATAACGGTTATGGAAAGGGGAATTTTTGCAGCTTTAGTCTTACGAGCACCCTCAATCATATCTTCTGGAGTAGCACCTTTCTTAACATCACGAAGCACCTGGCGGGAACCACTTTCCACTCCCAGGTAGAGCATTCCCAGTTTAAGTTCACGCATCCGTGTAAAATCTTCAATCTCTTTTTCCAGTAAATCATGAGGATTGCAATAAACGCTAACTCGCTCCAACCGGGGGAAGTAATCGTTAAGTAATTCCAGCATACTTATTAATTTTTCCGTAGAGATGTGCAAAGAATTGCCATCGGCCAGAAAAATGCGGCGGGTATGAGGAGCCATACCGGCAGCATATTTAACATCCTCGGTGAATTCATCCAGGGAACGTTCCCGGTATTTTTTATCTTTATACATGGCACAAAAAGTGCAGCCATTATGGGAACACCCTACAGTGGCTTGCAAAATAAGACTCCTGGCCTCACTGGGCGGCCTGTATATGTTGCCTTCATAACGCATTTATATCACTTCCTTCAATTAAAATATACCTACTAAATAGCATATCAGTAGTAAAAAAACTTTAAAAGGGTTAAAACTTTCGGAAACAAAGAATTTCCCCTGAGTAAAGCAAAAAGCACAAAGTTTTTTTCCCATAAAAATACTACAAGGGATTCATTCCATCAAAAAGAATGATTAAACATTAAAACTGTTATATAATAAGATAATAAACATTTCATCATATTGATAGAAACCACCTTTAGAAAGGATATATACACTTTGACTTCTCTGCATTTTTCAGAAAAGTTGCAGCCAGCTATATTTTGGGAGCGCCCCAACCGGTTTCTTTTGCGCTGTAGCCTGGAAGACGGTTCCAATATGAGGCACGATAATAGCCGGGCAAATCACGATAATAGCCGGGCAAACGAAGATAACCATAGAAACACTAATCACCCAAATCCTGACAGTACCCCCGGCCAAATGGTAGATGTGCATCTAGCCGATCCCGGGCGTTTAAAAGAGCTGCTCATCCCCGGCAAGCAAATTTGGCTGCGCCCGGCCCAAAATCCCCAGCGGCGCACCCGGTGGTCAGCAGCCCTGATCGAAAATCCCGAAGGAACGGCTCTGGTTTCCATAGATTCAACCCTGCCCAATCGTTTAGTGGCCAAAGCCCTTTACGAAGATGCTCTTCCTGTATTTAAGGACTGGAATGTGGAGAGAGCAGAATTCAAGATAGGCAACTCCCGTTTCGATTTTCTTCTCAGTAAAGGCCATGATCAAATGGCCCTGGAAGTAAAGAGCGCCACCCTGGTTAAAGAAGGCACTGCCCTTTTCCCCGATGCTGTTACAAGCCGGGGAGCCAAACATGTGCATGAACTTGCTGAAATTGCTTCCCGTCCCGGTTGGTCTGCTGGCATCTTGTTTGTTGTACAGCGAGAAGATGCCAGTAGCGTATCGGCAGCTGCAGACATAGACTCCCATTTTGCCTCCGCTCTGGCAGATGCCCGACAAAAAGGCGTGCAAATAGCAGGCATCAGGTGTAAAGTAACCCAGCAAGCAATCTCTCTAGATAAGCCTATTCCGGTAGAATAATAAGTTGCTCTTATATGATATTCTTTGATATTTTTCGCACAAAGGTTTTTTCTCTTTACATAGAGAAATTATATTTTATCCAATATTTTTGATTGTCTATGATCGAAAATTAAAAAATTGTACCGGAACAAAAGAATAATTTTTGTCTACAGATAAGTCACTGTTAAATCCATTCCAACAAGGAGGCAACTACTAAATGGAAAAATTATTTTACCCGCAGTCAATAGCTATTATCGGTCTTTCGTCTAAATCCACAAATATACCCCGCATAACCCTGGAAAATTTATTTCGATGGGGCTACAGAGGTCGCATTTTTGGGGTTAATGCCAAAAGCGAGGATGAACATGTAGACGGCATCCAGATGTACAATAAAGTCGAAGATCTTCCGGAAGTCCCCGATTTGGCTTACTGCCTGGTACCGGCCAAAATAATTCCGGACATTATAGAAAGTTGCGGTAAGTTCGGAATCAAGCGTATGGCTATTCCCTCCGGAGGATTTGACGAGTATAGCGAACAAGGTGAACAGCTGGCAGAAAAGACACTTGCTACTGCCAGGAAGCACGGAATTCGTTTCGTAGGGCCCAACGGATTGACAGTGGCCAGCACAGATAACGGATTGTGCTTGCCTTTCCTGCCTCTACACAAGTCTCCCAAAGGAGAAATGTCCATAGTTTCACAAAGTGGAGGGGTAGCAGCGTTCTTACTCAATTATCTATCTGATGAGAATTTAGGGCTGGCCAAATTTGCCAGCATAGGCAATAAACTGGACCTGGATGAAGTGGATTTTTTGGAATACCTGGGGCGGGATCCCCAAACTGGAGTTATTTGCCTGTACCTGGAAAGTCTGGACAGAGGACGTGATTTTATTGAGACTGCCCAAAAAATAGACAAACCGGTAGTGGTTTACAAAGCGAATACTACTTCAGCCGGGGAAAGGATGGCCATGAGCCATACCGCTGCAGTAAGTAATGATGAAGATATCATAGATTCAGCTTTTGAAGATGCAGGAATTATCCGCATTGATAATTTCCTTGATTTCCTGGAAGTTGTTAAAGCATTCCGGCTACCTCCAATGCGAGGCCGGCGGATTATGGTTATGAGCCCGGCAGGAGGTTTTACAGTAATGGCTGCTGACTTATGCGAGAAAGCTGGGTTTAAGTTCGCCGATATGGGCCAGGAGTTTTATGATGGGCTCAGCAAATTTAGTAACGCTGGCGTAATACAGTTTTCCAACCCCCTGGACATGGGTGATATTTATGAACCGCAGATGGTAGCACATGTAATTTACTCGGTAATGCATTCAGAACAGGTAGACGGAGCCATGATGATTAGCCAGAGGCCCCAAATGCCCCAGGGCGATGATGTATTTAGGAAGATGTTTCTATCCGATCTTTCCAAGGAAACGTGGGGATCCATTCTATCTGCAGGCAAACCGTTTGGAATCTGTCTCTTTGGACCCAATAAAACAATAGGTCAAGCCAAGAGAGTAGTAGAATTTCCTATATTCAACAGCACAGAAAAAATGGTCAATGCCATGTCTTTACAGATGAAATTTTATGAGCAAAAAAGGAAATTGCAAAACAAAGAAAAAGAAGCCTTACCCGAGAGAGATAAGGAGGCGGCACACAAGTGGATGGAAAACCGGGAGGGAGACTACGGGGAAGAAGTGCTGGAACTTCTGGAAGCCTATAATATTCCGGTGGCCGGTTCTGCGGTAGCCACAACCGAGGAAGAGGCATTGCAGCAAGCCCAAAAACTGGGGCTGCCGGTAGTCATGAAAGTAGTTTCTCCCGATGCCCTTCATAAATCTGACGCCGGCGGGGTAGTAATAGGTGTAGATTCTACGGAACAAGTAAAACAAAAGTTTGCCCAGATAAAAGAAAACCTGTTTAATTATGATTCCCAGGCCCGTTTTCATGGCGTGCGCATCCAGCAGATGGCCGAAGAAGGATATGACATGTTTGTGGGTGGCAAAAGAGACCCTTCATTTGGGCCAGTGGTATTCTTTGGCATGGGAGGAGTATTCGTGGAAATATTCCAGGACGTAGCCAACGTCCTGTGCCCCACAGAAACTGACAGCGTCTTTCAACGATTGGAGAGATTAAAGTCTCATGAGATACTGAGCGGGGTTCGAGGCAAGGCGGCTGGTGATACCCAGGCTTTTGTTGATCTGGTGGTTAAAGTTTCCCACCTCATGGCAGAATTTCCTCAAATCCAGGAACTAGACCTAAACCCGGTTAGGGTTTTCAGCCAAGGAGAAGGAGTAATGGCCCTGGATGCAAGAGCCAGAATAATTTAATGTATTATGCATTCCCAATGAGGAGGTTTAGATATGAAAAGTATTCTGGCAATAGATGTAGGAGGCGGAACCCAGGATATTCTCCTATATGAACCCGGAGTAGAAATGGAGAACAATATTAAACTGGTCCTTCCTTCCCCCCCCCAGATCATTGCCAAACGCATAAGGAGATTAACCAGGGAAGGGAAAGATATATATTTGCACGGTTTCCCTATGGGAGGCGGCGCCTCTACAGGAGCCGTGAAGAAGCACCTGGAAGCAGGGTGCCGGGTTTACGCTACCCCTCAGGCTGCTCTTACCATAAAAGATAACCTGGATAAGGTGACCTCTATGGGCGTTCAATTGGTAGAAACCGCCCCTCCGGGAAGCATACCAGTCGAATTAAAGGACATTGATACTGATGCCCTGCAAAGCGCTCTACTCCCTTTTGAAGTGAAATTGCCGGAAATTTTCGCCCTGGCAGTTCAAGATCACGGTTTTTCACCAAACGAAAGTAACCGTCGGTTTCGCTTTACTCACTGGGAAAAATTCCTTTCTGAAGGCGGTTATTTGTCGGACCTGGCATACACAGAAGCCACTCTTCCCTCCTATTTTACTCGTATGAAAGCCGCGCTGGAAAGTTGCCGGAAAACTACTGATAATGTATGGTTAATGGATACTGGTTCCGCTGCCATAATGGGAGCCCTGGAAGATCCAAAAGTTAAAGAAGCTACCGAAGCTAAAAGCGCCATGCTGGTAAACATGGGAAATCAGCATGCCATAGCCTTTTTGTTATCTGGCAACCGGGTTTATGGAGTCTTTGAACATCATACCCGGATGTTATCCCCGGAAAAATTGGCTGATTACCTTAAACGTTTTGCCCGGGGCGAGTTAACCAACACGGAAGTATTCGAAGACCATGGCCATGGCTGCGCTATCCTTCCTGAAGCCAGTCAGTTTTCTTTTGATTTCATTGCCGTCACTGGGCCACACCGCAACCTCGCTTCCAGCCTGGGCTACCTGGCTGTCCCTCATGGGGATATGATGTTATCCGGCCCCTTCGGACTGGTGAAAAGTGTCCGCGACAACTTGACAACCGAATCCCAAAGCAGCTCTAGCCAATTAAATGAATGGCAATTGTATAATCGTTAAACAAAGAATCTTCTACGGTTACATCCACATATTCCAACCTGTGGTTTTGCTCCTTCCCTGCCTCAGTGGCCACCTCTTCAACAAAGGAATGAGAAAGATTCCGACGGGGATGAGCCAAAATCATCTCGCTTCCATTGCGCAAAAAGCTAACAAGCACTTCTTTAAGTGAAGGTAGCAAGCGGGGTTCGTACATTATTTCTGAACCCAGGACCAAATCGTAGTTTAAATCCGCTGGGAAGTCTCGCCAATCCGCCCACATGGTTTCAAATTTCTGCAATTTGTTAGCCCGGGCATTTCGGGCACAAAAATCCAGGGCCAGCTGGTTGAAATCAGAAAAGGTGATATGAGCCCCCTTGCAACCAGCCATAAGCCCGGGAACCCCTAACCCCGCTCCCAGCTCTATCGCGGTATAGCCAGAAAGATCCCGTTTTTCATAAAGATAACGCGCAAGCCCCACTGAAGCCGGCCAAATTTCAGCCCAGCACGGCACCTTATCTGGATCAGCAGGGTCGGTAATCAACTCCTCAAAATTTTTTACCTTGTAAACTAACATATTTAGGTTATTAAATTCCAAGTTCATTTGCTGGGTTTCCACAGTTTTTCCTCCTTAACAATATCCATGCCAAATTAGCAGAGGCTAAAATAGTCACATCCATTTAATACTTGCCCCACCTAGTAGCCTTATTTTAATCAATGCTCGGTGCGTTCTATCAACTCTTCCTGCATCTCCCTGTTAAGCTCAACAAAGTAAGCATTATACCCGGAAATTCGCACCAGTAGCCACCTGTAATCTTCCGGGTTTTCCATGGCTTCTCGCAGCGTTTCGGAAGTAACCATGTTAAATTGCATCTGCATGCCTCCCATCTGGAAGTAAGTACCTGCATAGGCAGACACCCGCTCCACGTAATCCCGGTGACTATCCCGCGCTCCGGGACCCACTTTAACGTTAAAAGCAATGTTATTGGGCATCTTGAGGGGATCCAGCCCGGCAATGGAATGAATACTGGGAAGAAGATCCTCGGAAGCACCGGGAGCCGGGGTTATACCCGGCGTGAAAGCTTTCCCTTTCTTTCTGCCGCTGGGCAGCGCCCCCGATAAAGAGCCAAAAGCCACATGATTGGACATACTCCAGAAACCACTGGTATATGGACCTCCGCGGTAATTATTGTAGCTCTGGTACCGGTTATAGATAAAGTCAATTAACTCCTGCGCCAATTCCTGGGTCTGGGGTTCACCCGTCCCAAACTTGGGAATCCTTCTCATGATGTACTGATGCAAAGACTCCCACCCCTCAAAATCATTTTCCACAGCTTCCAGCAATGCAGGCCAGTCGGTGATATTTTCTTCATAAATAAGTTTCTTAATAGCCGCAAGGCTATCTATGACATCGGTAATTGATACCAGAGCCGCACCGGAAGTGTTGTACATGGCACCACCATCAATGACATCCCGCCCTTTTTCCATGGGCCCCCGGAAAAAAGCCGAAAGTAAGGGAGTAGGATGTAAATGTTGGTGGGACTCACCCAGCATATTATTATAGGCAATTGAATTTTCAATGAGGCACGCCAACTGCTGCTTGTATGCTTCTTTAAAATCTTCAAAAGTAGGAAAAGCAGAACCATGGCGAGGGTCTCCTGTAGAGGGACCTATTTTTTGCCCGTTAAGAGGGTGAACACCGTTATTTAACGCCATCTCCAGAGGGGCAACAGTATTGAGAAGCATACAGTTGGTATGTCCCATGTGCCGCCCACAGCTGGTAGGCTCCACGCACCCGGTAGCTCCCCATTCGCGAGCATCAGCCGGAGAAAAACCCTGCTTTTCCACAGCAGCCAGGACAGCCTTATCATTGTGCAAGGAAGGAGTAGCAGTGGTAATAGTATTTACTTCCACCAGGCGGTGCAAGTAATCCCAGGAATTAACTTCCGGGTGAAAGCGGGCATTCATGTTAGGCTCCCGCAAGCTCAACATTTCCGTGGCTTTTAGAAAAATATAGGTCATATCACTTACTGCACTGTGGCCATTTTGATCCACCCCTCCCAGGGTAAGAGCCTGATCAGAGGAGCTACCCCCAAAAAGGCGGTTGGCGATGTCCGGAACCAGGGGCAGGTGATCGGAACACTTTAAATAAAAACTTCCCACCAGTTCCAGAGCTTTTTCCACCACTCGTTGCCTTTCAGCCTCAGTTTGGGCCTGCTGAATTTCAGCCATAAAATAAGGCTGCAGCCACCTATCCAGCAAACCAAGCGACAAACCAGCGTTCATATTTTCCATGTGCAGGGCTACCCAACATATCCAGATGCTGTTGATTGCTTCCTGTAAGTTGCGCGCAGGGTGTTCGGGAACCTGCCTGCACACCCGGCTCATGGCTTCCAGTTCTTCTTTCCTGGTTGGAGACATCCCGTTAGATCGACCTGCTTGAAGCTGCCGCTCAGCTTCCGCTGCCAAATTTTCCGCATATTTAATAACTCCCTGGTTGGCAATTTGCATGGCCTTGTAGAAATTTTTCTTATCTTCTTCTCCTGCTTCTGCGGAAGCTTTTTCCTTTTCTGCTGCCTCCTCAATAATACTTCTGAGCCCTCTTTTTAATATGGAAGGAAAGTCAGGAATAGTATGGGAAACCGCGTAGGGTTTCCAGGAAAAATAAAATACCCATTTTTCATCATACTGCTGGCAATGGGGATTATCATTCCTGGAACGGGTGTATTCCATTATATTTTTATCCATCCAGAAGGGAAACACCTCATTATTTAAAAGTTCTATATCTTCCACATTGATGCGATAGGGATTAAGATTGCGTTCATCTATCGTTAACAACTCCGGCCACATAGTAGCTGCCCCAAATTCGGGAAATAGGAGCACCCCGACCTCCTTGGAAGTAGTGGTTCCCGCCAGCAAATCGTCCGAACGTATAATCGGGCTCCGGTTAGCCAGGACATACCGCAAAGCTTCTGCCTGCCGTAAAGCAGGGTTCCTGCTTTTTCCATCCCGGTCCCGGAAAAACCCTTCTTCTTTAAAATACTCGGTGAGCAAAAATGCCCTTTCAGTGCATACTTCGGCAGGAGTTTGGTAAAGTTTTTCGCGGGCTTTGTAAAGGCGGGGGAAATCTTCCAGGCTATAATCGCTGAGGCATGGCTCGCTCAGCACTTCAACTGCATCATGAGGTTTCGAACGAAGAGTTCCCCTGGAAAAAGGTTTGCGAGAAGCTATTTCTTCCAGAGACTCCTTAGACTCCCCGTTTTGTTCCCGCCGGGTGCGAAAACCGTTCTCGTATAAGCAACTCCGCCTTAACTTGTTTCTCTTTTTCTTTCCCATGGTCAGTTCCTTCGAAACATGGCCAAACCAGGCCAGATAAATCAAATTACCCTCTACCTCCAGGTTTTGCTCCAGCATCATCAACAGTGGATCAGCAGGATTATTAACTGCAAATAGGGAGCGCATATGGTAAGGAGTTTTGAATATAAAAGTAAGATCCGGTTCTGTATTCAACTTGTTTTTTACTTTCATCTTCCCCTCTTTAAACTCTACCCCAATTTTCACCCCGTCATCACGGGTCCGCAATAAAAATGTGGCTTCCAGGTAACGACTACCTCCAAACTCTTCCGGTATTATGAGGTTGCGGTGAAAACCGGGGTTTAACCGGAATGACCAGGCCATTGCCCGCAATACAGAACTAACAAATTTCTGGGTAGCCACCCGTTCCAAAATCATTTACCTCCCTTCATATGAGACAATTAAAAAACTTCCCTGTCTCACATTACCACTTTTGATGAAATTCTTCGGCCCAGCCAAAGAGACGGTCCGACTCCTTAATTTCCACCCGAGTGCCATCATCCAGAACAAGCTCCCCGGTAAAAAAGCCATAAGTTTTAATTCCCACCATTTTCATTAAAC
>PWGT01000146.1 GCA_003554535.1 Syntrophomonadaceae bacterium
CCCATGCACAAGGTGCAGGGATATCGGGCAGGGAGTCATACCGGTTGGCAACCTCTTCCCGGGGGCGCCGGAAAATCAACCGCGCTCCCGGTTTACCTGCCCGAATAAGGTTGTGTAGTATTTCCTCCTTGGGCTCAGAATGCAAAGCCACAATGGCAACTTCAAAATCAAATTCCAGTTGTTCGGTTCCATCCAGGGTTAGAACCTCTATTTGATCCTCCATCTGCAGTAATTTCACGCATTCCCGGGCTGCTGCGACTGCCTCTTCATCCCTATCTAACGCCCATACAAACGCCCCCGTGGTCCGGGCTAACTGAATAGCAGTATAAGGCAAACCTCCGCAACCTATATTTAGAACCTGGTGAGAAGAATCAATGCCGGCTAGCTCTATTTCTTTGCAAACAACCTCATAAAAACGGCGAGTATAGACTGAAATTACTAATGGGTTAGCAGATGTTTTTTTCTCCATTTTGGCTATTAATGAAGGAATAGCACTCAATTTTATCACCATCCTTAACGGCATATTCTGTTATTTAGGACTACCTGGAAAAAAGAATAACCTAAGGTTTAATCGTTACGTCCCGGGTTAAAGCTCAAATTTTAAATAATTTGTCCCTCTTCAGTCATGTTTAAGTATCCTGGTCAACCGGGTTAAAGCTCAAATTATTAATCAGTTGTCGGGCTTCTGTAACAGATCGGGGTGTATAGGAGGAGCCTTCAAAAATTTTAGCCAGGAGAGGAGTATCCAGATGCACTTTTTCCATCATTTTCTTATCTTCCAGTAAATCCACCGGACCAGCGGCAAATACTTCCCCCTCGTAAAGAATAATTATTTTATCCGCCCAGCTATGGGCGATGTCCACATTATGAGTTCCCATCAAAATGGTCTTTCCTTCTTCATGCAAGTCTTCCAGCAAAGCCATTAAATACTTGGAAACAAGGGGATCCAGCCCCGAAAAAGGTTCATCGAAAATTAAAATGTCAGGATCCATGGCCAGGGTTGCCGCAATGGCAACCCGTTTTTTTTGTCCCCAGCTCAAATTATAGGGCGATTTTTCCGCCAGATCTCCGGCTTGCACTTTATCTAGTAAGGCTGGCACCTTGTTTTTTATTTCCTTTTCGCTAAAATTCTGGTTCCGATAGGCAAAAGCCACATCATCATAAACCGTAGTGGAAAACAGCTGGTTGTCGGGATTTTCAAAAACAATCCCCACATTTTTTATTAATTCCTTGCGGTTTTTTTTATTAACCTCGGTTCCCTGGACTGTAATTTCACCGTTCTGGGGCAAAAGCAACCCGTTTAAATGGTAAAACAGAGTGGTTTTGCCGCTTCCATTAGCTCCGAGAACAGCTACTTTCTCGCTATATTCCAATTCCAGGTTTATATCGTGCAATGCTCTGATTTTGCTCCCATCAACCCCGTCATAGTGGAAGCTAACTCCAGTTATTTCTACAGCTTTCAAGTTCAAATTACACCCCAATCAAGGCTTAACAGTACGGCTGTTACCATAATCACGGCCGCAGTTTTGAGCACGTCTTTAATCTGCAACTTGTCAAAGTTACTGCCTACAGGAATACTGCCGTCAAACCCTCTGGCCTCCATAGATTTGAAAACTATCCCCGACCTGTCCAGGGCTTTAACAAAAAGAGCACCTATGATTTCGCCATAAGCCCTCAAAGTATGCAGGCTAAATTTGTTTTCGAACCCTCTGGATAAAAGCGCTTTATACGTATTATTAAAAACCTCCTGGTAGAGAAAAATATAACGATACGACAAAAACAGCACCGAGATAATGGTTTGGGGAACCTTCAATTCCGAAAGCCCCTTGAAGAACTCCTCCAGGGACTGACTCCCCAAAACCATTATGGTGGCGATTATAGAAGTCAGGGCTTTAAGGCTAACTACCGAGGCAAAATAAAGGCTGTCCTGAAAATTTTCAAAACCTCTCCCTAACAGAAGTCCCACAAATATAAAAATTAAAAAGGGAAACACCCATTTTACCCTTCTCCACATAAATGAAGGAGGAATCCTGGTAGAAAGGGCAGCAATCATCACCAGGGAAAACGCCAGCAAAATCACATTTAATTTATCTATGGAAATTATCCCGAAAATAAAAATAACCATAGCTATCGTTTTTGTCCTGGTATCCCAGGTGTGTATCCAGGAATTCAACTCGCCGTGCAGGTCAGGTTTCAAGTGACCAGGCAAAGTATGACCGTTTAAACCCATGATAATTTCTCCTCCAGTTTCCAGTATCCAAATCTGCCGGAATATCCAAAGCTGCCCGGCAAACTTACTATCCTTTATTGCTTACCAATGAAGGGCGCGCATGGTTAATATACCTGAGGGCAAAACCGGTAACCGGCGCTTCTACCACAACGGCAAGCACCAGATGGGTTGCCAAAATCATTTCAATAAGCCCTACAAACCCGCCGCCGGTAATAAATCCTTCGGCATATCGTTCATCGCTAAAATACATTACAAAAGACAAAAACACGCCTACCAGTACAGTAGCCACCAGAGCCGAAAACGCCCCTCTCTTCAGAACAGTGGACAAGTAATTCCTGCTCTGGTGAAAAAGGTATGCCCCCACAAAAGCAGGCAAAGTTACCAGAAGGGTATTTATACCCAGGGTGGAAATTCCCCCGTATTGTAGAAGAAACGCTTGTAATCCCAACCCCACCAGGATGGGAATCACCGCCTTTGACCCCAATAATATCCCCAAAAATGCCGCTAACATGGGATGCACGCAGGTAGGCCCTGGCAAGGGAAGGGAAAATAAAGAAGCAATAAAAAATACTCCTGTAAGCAAGCTCATTTTAGGCAACTCTTCTTTTTTTGTTTTCGAAACAGCATAGGCAGTAATGGCACCCGTAGCCACAATACCTGTTGCTACTACTGGTTCGCTTAATACTCCATCAGCTATGTGCATGAGCATTTCCTCCTCTTCAGAAATAAATTGTTGACAATCTCATTTAAGCAATAAGCAAGATTAAGAAATCACTTGATAATTTGCTAAACACAATTCTTGAACAAAACCTGGTCTCCATCTTTATTTCATCCGCAAAAGCAATAAAAAAACTCCCGAAAAGGGAGTTGAGATTATTCTAAGCAATTCATTTCAACTTCACCTCCCTATCGACCGTAGTTCAAAGGTGAATGCAGATCAGGCAGGTTTACTGGCTCGGGTTCACCGGCTGCTTTCGCCTTCCCAGAGCTGAAGCGCTCCAGTGGCATAAAAGAAAACAGCCTCCCCCTTACAGTGGCGGGACCGCGTCGGCCTTTCACCGAACTTCCCTTTTACCCTCACCATTTTAAGTGGCAAGGCACCTGATCAGTTGCATTATCCAGTTTTCAACAATCAACAATTACATAAACTTCTGCACATTTAATATATATGCACGAACATAGTTATTCTATTTCGCTTTTTCTTTTTCCTGCCTTATGAAAAAAGTTTATTCTTAAATGAATGACAAAAAAAGAAGCTCTCTTGTGAAAACTCTACAGGTAGGGTACACTAGAGCCCTATGAATGCTAAATTTCTGCCCATAACTAAAACAGAACTGGAAGAGCGGGGCTGGGAACGGCCTGATTTTATCATCGTCAGCGGAGACGCTTATGTAGATCACCCCTCCTTTGGGGTAGCAATCATTGGCCGCTTACTTGAATCCCATGGTTTCAGAGTGGGCATAATTCCCCAACCAGACTGGCGGAATAATGAAGAATTTCGAAAACTGGGGCGTCCGGCACTTGCTTTTCTGGTCACCGGCGGAAACATTGATTCCATGGTCAACCACTATACCGCTGCCCGCAAGCCTCGCAAAAAAGACGCCTATTCCCCGGGCGGTAAAATGGGCCTGCGCCCAGACCGGGCAAGTATAGTTTACACCCAAAAAGCTAAAGAAGCTTACAAAAAAGTTCCTGTCATCCTGGGCGGCTTGGAAGCGAGTTTAAGAAGGATGGCCCATTACGATTACTGGGATGACCGTATTCGGCGCTCTATACTGCTGGATGCCAGGGCCGACCTCCTGGTATACGGGATGGGAGAAAAACCAATCATTGAAATTGCCGAAGCCCTGAGAAGTGGCATTCACATTGAACATCTTACTTTTATTAGGGGCACTGTCTATAATACCGAGCATCTCGATCCTGATGCTCTGGGGGAAGCAGAAGTTTTACCCGCCTATGATGAAATACTGGAAGCTCCCCACCGCTATGCCACCAGTTTTATGAAACAATACCGCAACACCGATCCCATCAATGGAGTAACCCTTATCGAGCCCTACCGGCATACTTATGTGGTTCAAAACCCGCCCGCAGAACCTTTATCCACCCATGAACTGGACAGTATATACCACCTCCCGTTCACCAAAACCTATCATCCCATTTATGAAAAAAAAGGAGGAGTCCCGGCTATTTCAGAGGTAAAGCATAGCCTGGTGAGCGTAAGAGGATGTTTCGGGGGATGCCACTTTTGCGCCCTGCATTTT
This sequence comes from Syntrophomonadaceae bacterium, assembly GCA_003554535.1. The sequence continues at coordinate 4,492 of PWGT01000146.1, forward strand.
CATCAGGGAAGAATTGTCCAGTCCAGGAGCATTCCGTCCCTAGTAGAAGAGGCTAAAGAGATGATTAAAGCCCCGGATTTCAAGGGATATATTCATGATGTGGGGGGGGGCACCGCAAACTTCAGGCATCGCTCATGCCAGAAACAAGAAACGGAAGGCGTTTGCTCCCACCGCAAGTGCCTGGTTCCCGAGCCATGTCCCAATTTGAATGTGGATCACTCTGAGTACCTGCAACTATTGAGAAAACTGCGCAATCTGCCGGGAGTAAAAAAAGTTTTTGTCCGCTCCGGCATCCGGCATGATTATCTAATTTATGATCAGGACCGCACTTTTTTTGAAGAACTGTGCAAACATCACATCAGCGGTCAATTAAAAGTAGCTCCGGAACATATCTCCCCCAAGGTTCTGGGAAAGATGGGCAAGCCAGGCCCTGAGGTTTATGACAAATTCACCCGGGAATTCAATGCAATCAATAAAAAACACGGCCTCAACCAATATCTGGTTCCTTACTTAATCTCCGGCCATCCCGGTTCCACTTTGCATGATGCCATCCAGCTTGCCGAATACCTCCGGGATATTGGCCATACCCCCGAGCAGGTGCAGGATTTCTACCCCACTCCGGGCACTCTATCTACCTGCATGTACTACACAGAATTAGACCCTCGGGATATGCAACCACTGTACGTCCCCAAAACTCCCCGGGAAAAAGCCATGCAAAGAGCCCTGCTTCAGTACAAAAACCCTAAAAACCGTCATTTGGTAAAAGAAGCCCTTCAGAAGTCCGGACGCGAAGATCTCATTGGTAAGGGGAAAAAATGCCTGATCAGTTACTAATGCTTTTTCAGGTGGCTCGCTCTTTAAGTATTTCCATGAAAGCATCAATACGGTTCTCTACCTGTCCTTCGCTGAAGTTGCGTTCGTCCACCATATCCGCTTCAAAAATAAGTACAGGCAGATTAAGTTCAGAAGTTATAATTCTGCTTAAATCATATTGCCCCAATGAATAGGGCTTGCAACTCCGGTTGGAGTGCATAACGATGCCGTCAACATCGTATTTCCGGGCAAGGTGCCGGAAGTTTTCCACCATCTTGTCAATGGAAACATTCAGATACACGCTGGAATAAGCCAGAGCAGCCGACTCCAGAAAATTATTCTCATCAATGAGGTGAAAGACACCGCTCCAGGCAGCGGTATAAGTGTCCGCCACCAGGCTGGCGCCGTGAGAAGCAAATTTATCGGAAAACCATTTAGTACGGTACCAAACGGGCAAATTATCCCACAGCAGTCTGTATTGTTCATTGGGAACCATGCTTATTCCGTTGTTTACCCTTTCATTCATTTCATCCAGCAAATTCTGGTAATAATCAACTGCCTGCTGAGTGCCACGCAGAGTCACAATGAGGGCAAGATGAAAGAAAGCGTCAAAAGCGGTTATAGGGGCAGGCTTGTTCATGGTAGTATCCAACACCTTTTGCCAAAGCTTTTGGGCCTCCAGGGAGCGTTGAGCAACTTCATTCATGCGTTCTTCATCCATGCTTTTTTCGCAAACTTTTTCCAGAAACGAAATATAATCCTCCATCTGCCCGATCACATAACGCTTGGCTTCCTCGCTCATTTCTCTATGGATAAAAGGGGTGTCCAGAATGAATAGGGGAACATTGTAATACCTGGCCTGCACTTCATACCACTTCATCACCGTACCGCAAATATTATTGCAGCACACCAGGAAGTCCGGCTCCGGTAGACCGCCAATAGGGCCTCCATTGGTAACAGCCGCACCTATGTCTGAGCGGGCGTAAGAACACAGGTCCCGCGAAAATCCCATATCCTCAGCTTTATTGCACAGATCAACTCCCATCTTGGAAGCACCGATCATAGCTCCGTGGTTCTCCGGGTAAACGGGAACCACATCCATGGCAATTAAGGGTTCCACCGGACCACCACTGGTTATCCAGGCCACTTTCTTATTATTCAGAGAGGCGTTCTTGGCGGTCATGTAATATTCAGTCATTATCTCTTTCATTTGTTTGACCGTTTTTATTTTTTTGGCCTCTTTTTCCGGATCTTTTTTGTTTTCCTGCTCGCTCATACTTACCCCCCTCGAGTTATAACTCTTCAAATCACAGGCTTAATGATTTATAAACACTTGTTAGTAACCGTTGATTATCTCGATAAAGGTTTCCAGGCGGGTGCGGACCGGTCCCAAATTCTGATCCGCATCTTCCAGTTCCAAAAGTATAGAAGGTATATTTTCATTATCGAGATACTCTTTAAGATAAGGATAATCAAAAGAGTGGGGATCGCAAAACTTAAGCTGCAGAATGATTACACCACTGGCATGGTGCTTATCAACAAGATCTTTGAGGTTATTAAATCGCGATTCCGTTCCCCGGTGCTTTGCCGGGCACTCCATACGCTCGAAATAACGGTTAGTGATAGCTTCCATGGGAGGAAGGTTTTCATCTAACCGGCCGGTAAAAAACCTGTACCCCGCGCAAAGATCATCCCAAACCACATGAGCGCCTTGGGTTTCGATAATTTCATAAAGATTGGGATGATCGCATATCCCTCCGGTAATAATTACTTCCGTGGATTCATTTGAACTTGAAGAACAGGCGCTCGCCTCGCGTTGAAGTTCGGCATTAAACTTTTCCAACAACTGGACAAAATGAGTTCTGTCCATAGTTACCGCGGCTCGCAAGGCGTAATAAATATCTTCACTGCTTAACAGATGGGGATTATCCCTTCTTATTTGATAAAGTTCAAATAGCATTCCACGCAGCTTGTTATAATGTTTTATGGACTCCGAAAGCATTGCGTCGGTTATTTCCTTTCCCACAGCACTGCCCAGTTCCGCCCTGAATCGTTCCAGCACCCCTTGCATGTAGGTTCTGGAACCTTCGGTGGTTAGCTTTACGGGATGAACTACATCAAAGTGAAAATTCATGCCTGCGTTAAGGCGCCAGATATCAGATAAGCGCTGAATAGTATCACACGTATGGGGAAACACTGCCCCGTCCAGAAAATCCAATTTACCTTCCAAGGCTGCCCCCAATGAGTTTTTTACCAGGGAACATGAATAGGCTTGCAAATGTTGGTCGGCCCGCGTGGCACAAGAAGAATCTCCAAAAATACGGTACGGCAAAACACCGGCAGCATGAATAATTTCTTCCGGGACATATGAACAAAGGTAGCCCAAAACATAACTTTGATTTTGTTTTTTCCATTCTGAAATTTGCTCAACCGAGGTGTCAAGGTGTTCTTTGAAGGGGTTGTCTTTACGCATAATTAATATCTCCTTCATTATATACCAAGAATCAGTAAGCAAGCGAATAAGCTTAGATAGAATTTTAGCAAGTATTTCAACTTTTTGCAAGCTTTGAAAAAAAAAGAAATTGCAGATAACCAGCCTTTTGAAGGTAAGTAATTAAAAAAATAGAATATCTCAAAAAGAATGAGAAAAATTCATACCTAAATTTTTCTCACTATGCAGGGTAAGCTTTTTTCAACCGGAAACATCCAACTGCAAAAAGGAGAATGAGCCTTGTCCGGAAAAACCATATTTACCGGAAATTCAGAACAGAAATCTACACATAAGAGTCAAATTCATAGGGAATTAAACCCCAGACCTCCGATAAAATGGGCAGGAGGTAAAAGTCAATTAATAGCCCGGTTTAAAGATTTTTTCCCGGCCAATTTCGATTTATACATAGAGCCTTTTCTGGGTGGAGGAGCGGTATTCTTTCACTTGCTACCCCTCAATGCCGTTTTAATCGATAATAACGAAGAGCTTATAAACCTTTACCAGGTCATCCGCGACGATCTAGAAAAACTTCTTTCCAGCCTGGAAGAGCATCAAAACACAGCTGAATACTTTTACAAAATACGCGCTCTCAATCCCCAACAGCTTGCTAAGATAGAAAGAGCATCCAGATTCCTTTATTTAAATAAAACTGCCTACAACGGGCTATACAGGGTAAACAAGCAAAACAAATTCAATGTGCCTTTCGGCTATTACCAAAAACCCCGGATAAAAGATGAAGAGAATCTACGTCAGGTTCAGTACGCATTAAAAAATGCAGCAATAATTTTGGGAGATTTCACCCTTGCCCTTCACTATGCGAAAAAGGCGGCTTTTGTTTACCTTGACCCCCCATATCAACCGCTCTCGAAAACTGCAAATTTTACCGGTTATACTTCGGAAGGGTTCGATGAAGACAGCCAGGTTCGGCTCGCTAAACTATTTTATCAGCTAGATAAAGAAGGGTGCCTGGTAATGCTCAGCAATTCGGATACTCCTTTCATCCGCAATTTATACGAAAATTATTTTATTGATGAAGTATTTGCCCGGCGCTCGGTGAACAGCAAGGCGGATAAAAGAGGAGCTATATCGGAGCTGCTCATTAGAAATTATCAGGAAAGATAATGTGCTAAAGTTTAATTAGGAAATTAGCTAACTAGGTAAGCATCTGATCTTCCCCCTTCCCTTCATTGAAAGCTCACATCTTTCCCCTTCCCCCTCGACGGGGGAAGCGGGATGGGGGTGTGTTTTTTCCCTCGATTGTGGGGAATGAGGCTTGGATGTAAATACCCCCTCCTCCTGACCTCCTCCCGCCAGGGGAGGAGGGAACCTAAGTCTAACTTTATGAACTCTTATGCTTAGGGGTGGGATAAATGAGGTTCCAGGGCAATGGCACTTTCAGTAGCCAGTTCCGTCCCCACCTGATCTTTACCCACATCTGCTCCAACATAATAAAGACCCTCAATGGGAGAAACCGGTGAAGGCCTCAAATTACCTGCCTGGTCCACCGTTTGAGCCACTCCCACCGAATCGCCGCAAATCCGCCCCGAAAAGCTGGCAATGTCATCGGGGGTAGATTCCTCACAGAATACAATATGTTTCTCTATGCCAGGGAAAAATTCGGCTACCTGCTCTTTGATCCGTTTCATCCACACTTCCCATTCCACCTGCCCCGTTTCTGCCGGTGAGCCACCGGAGATAACATAGATCGCCTGTTTCCCTTCAGGGGCTATGGAAGAATCGAGATTGGAAGCAGCTACGTACATCCAGGGCAATCTTTCCGGCAGCATTCCCCGGCTCATTTGAGAAGTAATATTGTCCATATTTCCCGGAATTTCGCCTCCCCAAGGGTAGTCTGTCACTTCCTTGTCCAGAGCATATTTAAGGCTGAACCCCTGGTAAGAATATTTGAGATTTTTTACGCCATTCGCGTATTCACGGTCAAACTTTTCTTCCCCTACCAGGTTGAAAACTGTCTCTCCGATCCCCACATTGCTGATTACTTTTGCAGCTTCTATAAATTTACCATCTGCTATAACACCTCGCACAGTTTTATTTTCTACAACTACCTCCTCCACCGGAGTTTTAAGCTCTAGTTCCGCTCCATTCCTTTTCGCAGCCTTTAAAAAGGAATTGGGAATTGCCGAAATGCCTTCACCACTGACGGGATATCCAATACCGCGGACACCTGCCCTCACCAGCCTCATTAGCACTCCCGCCGAAACCTCGTTCATAACTGCCCCCAGGCAAACAGTAGCCACCCCGCCAAATATGTTGTGAAAATATTTATCGGTGGAAAATATATTCAAAAAAGTCTTGGCATCAACTTGATACAGGTCTTCCATGGATTGAGGCGGCATGCTCAATACCGTAGCATTGAACATGATAATTTTAATTAATTCTTTCATTTCCAACTTGAAATTAAATACTTCCTTACCAAGAGAAAGTGGTTTAAATATCCTCCGCTGATAAGGGTCGATCTTCAACATCTTATCATCAACTGCCACCTGCACACCCCAGTCCATGGCATGGGAATAGCGCGGGGCCAGATCATGGCAATCTATCATCCGGAGCAACTTCCCGTGGGGACCTCGTTCACACCGAAACAACACATGGCCGTGATCCATTTTGAAGCCCTCCCTCTGGTAAGTAGCCGTCCTGCCACCGATCATGCTGTTTTTTTCAAGAATAAGGGTTTTATGGCCGTGATAAGCCGCAAGAGCCCCGGCGGCAGAACCACCGCATCCGGTTCCAATAACAATAACATCGTATTTATCTTTCATAACTTAACACTCCCATAACTGACCCCTTTTCCGGGAAAAGAATATTGTATATTTTAAAACTTGCCTGTTTTCACTCACTCTCAAGCCGCATTGACGACCGCTTTCTTTAAGTGTCGTTGCCGCTAAAGTGCGTATTTAGCAATTCTAGCCTTAGGGTGCAATCTTTTAACTAAACTCCACCGGAATTCTAATGGGGAAGTCTATTTTTTATCCGGGCCTTGATATTAAAGGCCGCCGGCATTTGCATCAAAGTTTCAAATATCCAACTCAAAGACTCCGCTTGGAACTCTATTCTGAGATCGCCTTTCTCAATGGCCTCCATGACCGACTGCACTATGAGCCGGGGAGTGGGTTTTATGGCAGTAAAGTAGGCATTTGCCGCATTGGAAAAAATAATAGCCACATCCGGGTCGGGATGATCTTCACTATTTATGCTCAACTGCCCGTTTTCCAGGAGATACTGCACATTTTCACCCTCTTTTTTGGTTCTAACCACTACAGCCACGTCCCTGGAATTAAGCCTCTCTTGAAAAGCGTGGTCCATATAAGAAGCAAGGGCGAGCATTCTTTTTAACATCGATCCCAGCCTGAAAAAAATAAATTTGAACATCTTACAATTCCTCCACCGGCGTTATTAGCTCATAAGGCCTGGTTGTTGTATTGTTAGCTATGGAGTAAGGATCGAGCAATCTCTGAATTTTGGCCATATACTTGGAATACATAACCATATCGCGCGGGCTCCCCGGCATAGAACAATAGAAGAACCCGATTCCCTGCTCCATTGAACGAGCCGCTCCCTTAATGCAAGCCCCCGTGGGCTCCCCTTTGGGTTCCCACATATCAACCAGGCAGGCATGCTCAATATGCATATAATGGCCATCTTCGTCTATGCACATATAGCAATTATCTCTTCCCTCACTGAGCATTTTGTCCCGGGCAATGTGCTCCTCTTTTACATCCAGGGAAATAGGTAAGGCATGTTTGTACCCCTGATCTATGGTCTCATAGGAAAAAGGCACTGCTCCTGTGTTTGCAGAGGTGGGCATATAAGCAGCCTTCCCTATCCACACTGCCTTGACTGCATTCTGGATGGCTATCTCATGGGATCTTTTCCCGAAGATAGTAGTTTCGTAAATCACCCCACCCGTCTCGGATACGATCTTTTCGAAAACTTTGATTTTGTACTCCAGGGCCCGTTCGCTTTCGGCATTTAAAAAGAAAGTCCAAAAGCCGTTTCCAAATTTCTCCTTGTATTCTCCCTTCTCTTCCATCTCCAGGTACTCTTCGTTGGAAATAGACATAGCGCTGGTAAAAGCGCCGGCAGCCCAACGGTTGTTGTAATCAAGTATTTCCGCCTCCCCTAGCCGCAAAAGAGCTTCCGCTTCATTATCCCGGTCGTCCCATACTACATAGCGCAAATAGCTATTGGGTATATCCGAGCTGTCAAAAAACGGAGGTGTTCCCTCGCACTCGTACGGGGGGCCGTACCACGGATAAAGTTTGAGCGCCGCCCTGGTAAACACTCCGTTGCCGCCCATATTGCCAGCCGCGCCTCTCATCATCCCTCGCAAACTGGGACCGGGACCGTCACCACAGAACCAACCGGCATTAGGGGTATTTAATGAGCCCAGTTTAAGAACTTCTCCTGCCGGGGTAATCCACTCCACAGCCAGCAAATTACGCTCCTGCATAGATGTGCGAACGGAAGTGCCCCCGGTCCCCTGCATGCTGGTGCCGCTGGCAAGGTTGGAAGCGTTGGGACCCGCTCCCACCAAATGGGGATTAAGCCCATATTTCATGGTTTCCACCTGAGTTTCGCCGGCAGTAACGTAGGGCTCGGTAACTGCAAAGGAGTCAGTCACGTTTATCTCCAGGTTATTCATACGCCTCATATCCATCAGCACACAATTTGGGCAGGTAGCCAGCGCCAATGCCCACCAGGCGGTAGAATGGGCCTTAAACTTGAGCCCATATCTGGCACAAATTCGCAGTACCGCCTGCACTTCTTCTACGCTGCCGGGCAAAGTCACAGCTATCGGCCTGAACATCCATTGGATACCAATACCAGCCTGGCCCAGGCCATTCATATACGTATATGTCTCCAGCACTCCCGGATCCACCGAGATATTATCTTCTCCCAGAGCCTCTACAAATTCGTCATAGGCTTTCTCCGATATGGGTTGAGACATTTTAAACACCTCCCACGGCCATGCTGACCAGTTCCATAATGTCGTATATCTTTATATCCTGCCCGGTGGATTCCAGAGTGTCTTTGAAATTTCTTTCACACCACGGGCATGCCGTCACCAGGGCATCTGCTCCGGTAGCCATGGCTTCTTCAATTCTTTCCTTCGCTGAAAAAGAAGCAAAATCATCAAAAGCTTCATATACTCCTGCTCCAGCCCCACAGCACCAGCTAAACAATCTATTGCGCTCCATCTCCACCAACTCTATGCCGGGGATGGATTTGATAATCTCCCTGGGTGCCTCATAACAACCATTTAATCCTAATTTAATGGGCTTTTCAGGAACCGGAGCAAAGATATGGGGTTTTATACGCCGGTATTCACCTTCCCATTTTACGCCCGGCTCGCCTCTTCTACCCAGATGGCAGGGATCATGGTAGGTTATTCGCAAGGGGACTTTATGGGTAAATCTAATATTGTCCTGTCGCAACAAGCGGCTTATATACTCGCTAATATGCAGAATTTCCACATCCGGCTTTTTATCCACCAGGGGATAATACTCTTTCAAAGTCCCATTACAGTCCGCACACATTACCACAATTTTGGAAGCTCCCGAAGCTTTAACCCGGCTTAGAAAATCATCGGCATAATTAATAAAGTTTCCCCGGTATCCCATCTCATAAATCCTGCCGCCGCAGCACGCTTCGTCTTTGCCGGCAATCCCGATATCCGCGCCGGCTTTTTTCATAATATTAACTGCTGCCCTTGCCACCTGCCAGAATTCTTGATCATAGGAAATGCGGCATCCTACATGGAAAAACACATCCGCCTTTTCCTGATTAATATCCTTCACATCCAGATCTTGAGCCCAGTTTCCACGATTGGCTTTGGGCTCCCCAAAAACATTGTCCTCTCTTTTAAGCGCATCCACCAGCATGGAATGCTCGGGGATCAAGTGGCCTTGCTCTACAAAATAAGTCCTCAGTTCCTGCATAACTTCAATGGGATTCAGATTATAGTTATAAGTGCGGCACTGAGACTGGCAACTGCCACACATAGTGCATTCAAAGACGATCTGCTCCATTGTCTCTGTGATTTCTGCCAACCTCCCCTCCACTATGGCATGGGCCAGGATCACCCTCCCGCCGGCTGCCCAGGAGTGAAAATTACGAAAGGCAATTGAAGGACACCCGTAAGCGAAGCGGCGGCTTTTTATTATTTGAAAGGGGGTAAATTTACACAGCGAACAACGGTGACAATGGGACATTTCATAATAGTAATCGCCAAGGCTCATTTCAATTCTCCTTGAAACAAAGTTTTCCGGGATTCATGACATTGCCGGGATCAAATATATCTTTAAGACCGCGAGCATACTTAACAAAAGTATCACTGTAAGGATACACCAGTTCAGACCAGACACCGTATGGCCTGGAATAATATCCACCCAGGTTAAAAATCCTCTGGCTGAGGTCATTGAAAAAACCCTCCATACCCGGGGCTTTTGCCAGGGAAGTATACAGGTCAAATTCGCAATGGCAACCTGTTCCCTGCATTACTAGCTGCAAATACACGCCTATCGAGGCAGGATCATGTCCATTTTCGTAAGCTGCCTGCTGAGCTGTTTCTATAAACTCGGGAGTTCGGGAAAGAGAGGTTAGGAAAAACACTTCCCGGCAATCTCCCTTGAACCTGGTTTTCCAGTAAGGATCCTCCGAGGTTTTCCGCAGAACTTTATCCCGGTAGAAAGATCCCCTGATACCGCCTATTTTTTCTTCTAAGCTCATTCCCCATTTTTCAACTTCTTTTTGAACATCAGCATTCTTATAGTTAAATTGCTCAGCCGGTAACTCTCCATATCCGCCAATACTGGTCACCAATATCCAGGGCGGGAGTTTCTCCTGCAGGGCAGATATCCGGGAAGGGTTCTTTTCCAGGAGACAGGCAAAATTAAGGCTGTTAAGGATATACATCTCATCCGGGAGGCGGAGATACATCAAGCGATAAGAAATCTCAATCAGCTTATCTAAATTCTCAGCCCCTACAAAAAAGACTTTTTCCAGTTCAGGCAAAAGCTCGCATCTTAGCGAAAGCCAGGTACAAATGGCATAACTTCCCTGCGAACCCTGGGCAATTCGCCTAACATCCATAGTTAAAGGCGATAGGGGCGATTTCTGGGCTCCTCCTACTTTGCGCTGATCTTCCAGGGTCTTGCCGGGGCCTGCGCCACCTCCAGTGCGCATACAGTACCCATCGCCAAGCACCAGCTCAGAAGATGCCACCGGATCCCCCAGATCCCATGCATACTTGGGAACAGTAAACGGCTCTCTCTCCATGAAAGCCCCTACCACGGATTTATTCCCCCTGGGTAAAAGGGGAAACATGCTGCGCAAACCGACCTTATCCAACTCTTGTTGAAGCTGGTCAAAAGTAACGCCAGGCTCCACCACAGCCACTCTATTACGCCTGTTTATCCAATTGATACGATTCATCCTACTCAAATCAACCACAACCGCTCCGTCGGTGGCAGGAACGGTATCTCCCCTAAAGCGGGGAGGCCCGGAGCTTACCGGCACCAGTTTCAGGTTTTTTTGCCGAGCAAGTTTTACTATTTCTTGGATTTCTTCTGATTTGCGAGGTCTTACCACCAATTCAGGCCGGCGGGAGCTAACATAAGAATTATCACTGGCGTAATCCTGCAATTGTTGGGGATCATCAATAACATACTTGCTTCCTATTATTTTTTTGAAGTTTTTTTTAGGTATCAATTTTTATACCCCACACTTCTTGAACACCTGGTCACAAAAAGGTGCCATGGATTCATCAATCTTATCCAGTACTTCTTTGGTTAAAAACTCGGAAGCAGGTACGGCCAACTTAAATAAAATAGAGCCGCCTTTCCAGTCTTCTCCAAGCCAGGCAGCAAATTCTTCAAGCCGGTGGACTTTAACTCTGGTCTTTTTAGTGGCAGTATCTTCAACAAACTCAACAATGGGAAGCCTCAAATTATTGATATCGCCTTCCGAAGCCCGGAGTTTTTTCAACCCCAAACCTATCTTATACTTGCGGATACTGTTTCCTCTTTTTATTAAAAACTGCTTGCCCCACAACCGCGGTAATAACTCATAAAAATACAGCAGAAACTCCTTGCCTGCTGTAATAGACCTGCTATCTACTTCAAAGCTCCCGTAGTCGCCTTCCGCCTTTATTCCTTCTGCTCCTATGGTAACTTTCCCCAGAGTAGTGAGAGTATTTGACTTAACTTCTTCCCTGGTTATTTCATTGTTTTTAATTTTTTCCGAAAGATGTTTTACTCGTGGCTTATACTCTTCGGGAATTTTAGGGAAATCAGCAAAAGCCATGGCTCCTCCGCCTTTCAGTATTTGCCAAACAAAAAAAGAACTAAAAACCGCTATACTCTATTCCCTAATTCGTATCCCAATTAAGATAAATAGTAAGATGAATTATGTAGATTTTACCTGAATTTGCATAAATGACAAGAATTTTCTTACCTCTGTGAATTATAGCAATATTCTGTTACAATGTCAACGAAGGGAAAGATAAAACAAAAAGTAACTATTCAGGTATTGCTGGAAAAAGAGTAAAAACACCCCCACCCCGCCCCTCCCCCATCAAGGGGGAGGGCGAAGGCTTATTTATTACAGGAAACCGCAACTATGTAACTACATTAGAAGCCAAAGGAGTTAAACTAAAACAGGTTTACCAAAAGATTTAGAATTTATAGAAGCAACATTAGATGCCAAAGTAGTTAAACTAAAACCCCCTGAATTGTTTAAAAAAAGTTGTTGATATCACCTATGAAAAGATATAGAATATAAATAAATTAAACAATATTGCAAATTTGTTGTATTTTTCCTGCCTAGCGCTTCAACACAACCCTGCCAGAACTTTTACAATTAACTCTCAATAAACCCTGTCCACAAGTTGCACAATTTTTTTGGCTTTATAAGAGTGGTAATGTTGGGCCGGTCTAATTTAATCTTCACTTATAATTTGGGGAGGTGTGAATATTGACCATAGTCAAGAGTGAAGATCTGGGGGATGTAAAAAAAGAAACTATCAACGACCTGGTATGGAATTCCATAAAAGTAAATCCCCAGATAACAGCCTTTTCTTACCGGAATGAGGGCGTTTTACACGAAATTACTTATTCCCAATTTGGAGAAAAGATTCAATCGTTTGGCTTGGGTTTAAAGTATCTGGGACTTCAAAAAGGAGATCGGGTTAGTTTGCTGGCCGATACCAGGTACGAATGGGTACTAGCTGATTACGCCATTATGGGTAGCGGCGGCGTAACTGTAACTATTTACCCCACTCTTTTCACCCAGAGTGTGCAACACATTGTTGAAGACTCCGGCAGCAAAATCATCATCCTGGAAAATCAAGAACAATTAGAAAAAGTAATGCATTTTTGGGATAGCTCTTCTCCCCTACAATATGTGATAATCATGGAGCCTTATTCCCACATGCCCCAGGCAGTCCACAGCCTGGATGAAATTATGGAAAGGGGAAATGAGTTTGGCCAAAAGCATCCCAATTTATTTAAAAAATCAATGGAAGCTGTAGAGCCAGATGATTTGTGTACCCTGGTGTACTCCAGCGGAACCACCGGGCTTCCCAAGGGTGTAATGCTCTCCCACTGGAACTGGCGTTTTAACATTTATTCCATGTTTACCCAGAGCAACATGTTACAATATAAACCGGGGGACGCTCTCCTTGCCTTTTTGCCCCTGGCTCACGTTTATATGCGCATAGTTCAGTTTATTGGCACCCACACCGGGGCTACCACTTATTTCAGCACACCCGCAGAACTATCTCAAAACTTGCCTCACATAAGGCCGGCAGGCTTTGGAGCAGTCCCCAGGCTGTGGGAAAGAATTTACGAACGAATCCATGAAGAAGTAAAAAACTCCCGGGTAACCAGAAGAATAATATTTTACTGGGCAGCTGATATAGCCAAGGAAATGGGCGAAGCACGAGGAAATGGGAAAATTCCTTCCCAGGGATTAAAGCTTAAACATTCCCTGGCCAACCGCCTGGTTTTTAGTCGCATCCGCAAAGCCACAGGGTTAGACAGGGTGCAACTGACAGTTTCGGCCGGAAGTGCACTAAGCCGGGAATTAGCCCATTTCTTTAACGGACTGGAAATAAATATTGTGGAAGGCTACGGTCTGACAGAAACTGCCGGCCCCTCCAACGTGAACTATCCCCACAGGCCTAAACCCGGCACCGTCGGTCCTCCCCTGCCGGGCACTCTCCAGAAAATAGCTGAAGACGGCGAAGTTCTCATTAAAGGAGATAATGTGATGCAGGGTTATTTTAATCTTCCTGCCGAAACTAAAGAAGCTTTCACTTCCGATGGCTGGTTTAAAACCGGTGACACCGGGTTTTTTGACGAGGACAATTTTCTTGTTTTTAAAGAACGTAAAAAGCACCTTCTAGTGTTATCAACAGGGAAAAATGTCGCCCCCCAACCCATTGAAGATAAGCTTCAGGAAAGCGAATGGATCGAAGAAGCGGTAGTAATAGGAAATGACAAAAAATTTGTCTCCGCGTTAATTCAGCCTAATTATAAAGAGCTTCTAGAGTTTGCCCGCCAAAACAACATTGAATTCAACCAGGAGGTAACTGTATATGGGCAAGACCAGGCCGGAGAAGAAGTGCCAATTTACGTAGACCCTTCCCTGCTGAAAAACGATAAGATTAGACAACTTATCCAGGAAGAGGTAGACAAAGCCAATGGGCATTTTAACGACTTTGAGCAAGTCAAGAAGTTCTACTTAATTGAAAATGCTATCTCCCAGGATCGCGGGGAATTAACCCCTACTCTAAAGGTAAAGCGCAACATAATATTGCAAAACTACGCTTCCGGAGTTGAAGAAATGTATTCCTAACCCAAAAGCAAGGATAATATGTTATAATAACTGCAAATTATCAGACCAGTGCTAATATGGCATTTTGAGTGGAGGGGTTCTTGTGAATTACATAATACCAGGATTGCTTTTTTTATTTGCGGTTAACTTCAACTATCGGCCTACTCTTCGAAAATACCTAAGCAACTCAGATGGATGGATAAATTTTAGCATTGGTTTTCAAGGCAGCCCCGAGGATAAAGGGTGGGCACTTAGAATTTTTAATGGAGAAGTAAAAGTTATTCGGAGCATTCCTCAAGATGTCGATGTAAAATTAATCTCCGTGCAAGGAAAGTTATTGCAGGAGATGATCACTTCCGCCCCTCATGAACTTTTAAACTTGATATTGCAAAATAAAATAATCATAGATGGCAATATCTCCTACTTGCAACTTTTCAACTATTATACCTCTTTACTAATGCCAAACCTACCGCAGAATAAAATGCAAAAACTACAACGCCGTAATGATAATAATCATTGTGAAACCAAAGAGAGCGTTTTATATCGAAATAGTGATACTGACACATCAATTTACAATAGACGAAAGGAAACTTTAAAAGGCTCCCGGGAGGATCCCGGTGTAAAATGGTTAGAAGATCCTTATCTTGGTGAATATACTATAGACCACTTTCCACGTTTACAAAAAAAATTAGACCGCCATTTCAACGAAAAACCTCAAATATGTACTGAACGCCCTAAATTGCTTACAGATTGGTTCAGGAAAGAGGGACTGGAATACGACAGGGAAGGGCATCCCTGGACTCCGGAATTTAGGCAAGCTGAAGCTTTCTATTATTTAATGAGCCATCGGCAACCAATAATAGATGAAGAGGATTTACTTGCCGGAACCTCTACTTCAAAATTACCCACCGGAGTTATTATTTACCCCGATGCCCAGGCAACCATGATCTGGGGAGAATTGAATTCCATAGAAGACCGCCCTCTTAATCCTTATAGCATTAGCACCGAAGATAAGGCTATTTTGCATGATGTTTTTCCTTTCTGGGCAGAACATAACTTCCGGGAATGGGTGCGTAATAACGCTGACAAACCTCTATGCCAACTAATAGAAGAGCGTTGGGTTTGTTACTTTGTTTGGAAATCAGTTGGCATATCCCACACAGTCCCTGATTTTGCGAAAGTTTTACAAGAAGGAACTACCGGAATCATAAGTGAGATTAATAATAAAATTACTGAATTAGAAACGTTAGAATCCCCTCTAGAAAAACAAACAAAAGTTCTTAAGTCTATGAAAAGATGCCTGGAGGGAGTTAATGCTTATGCAAAAAATCTTTCCAGCCAAGCAAGAGCAATGAGTTCTACTGAAACTGATCCCCATCGCAAAAAGGAACTGCAGAGGATAGCTCAGATTTGTGAAAAAGTACCTGCTTATCCTGCAGAAACTTTAGATGAAGCTATTAACTGTATCTGGATTATTTGGGTAACTCTCCATATGGAAAACACCAATACAGGACTCTCTCTGGGCAGGCTTGATCAGCTACTGCAACCTTTTTTTGAAGCTGATATGGCAAATCTGAACGAAACTTACCAAAGAAAAGAATACATAAGATATGCCCTGGAGCTTATAGGTTGCCTGTTCATGCGCTGCACTGATCACTTGCCCCTGGTGCCCGATATAGGCAATTATTTGTTTGGCGGCAGTTCTTCTGATCAGGCCATTACCCTGGGCGGGGTTACTCCTTCCGGTGAAGATGCCGTTAATGATATGACTTATTTAATATTAAAAGCCACCGAAATGCTCACCATCAGGGACCCCAATGTTAATGCCCGTTTTAATCCAGAAGTGAATACACACAACTATTTGCGCAGACTTTGTGAAGTAAACTATACTACAGCAGCTACTCCTTCCTTGCACAATGATAATGCAGTTCTGGCTTCCCTGGAACAGCACCGCTATCCTCTGGAACACGCCCGTGATTGGTCGGCTACTGGCTGCGTGGAAGCTACAATTTCGGGGCGTCATATGGGTCATACAGGTTCAATCCTGTTTAACTTGGTAGCTGCCCTGGAAATGGCCCTTAACAATGGCACTCATCCCCTAATGAATTGGGAAATAGGCCCTCGAACCGGACGGGTTGATTTGGATGTTTTCCAAACATTTGATGAGTTTTTTAATGCATTTGTCGCCCAGCTAGAATACCTTATCGCTAAAGCTGTGGAGCTTAACTACTATTTAGCAGAGGCACACTCTCTTTACCGGCCCACTCCTTTACTTAGTTCTTTAATAGAAGGATCTTTGCAAAATATGCAAGATGTCACTAATGGAGGAGCACTCTACAACACTTCCGGAACTGCTAATATTGGACTGGCTGATGTAACCGATTCATTGATGGTAATAAAGAAATTGGTATTTGAAGAACAAAAAATAAGTTTTGCCTGGTTAAAAGACGCACTGGAAAATAATTTTTCTGGAAGCGAAAACGCATATTGGCATACTTACATCCAGAACAAAGTTCCTCTCTTTGGCTCTGGAAATCAGGAAGTCCTTGAACTGGCCAATAGAATTACAGGTCTCATTCATGATATTTATGCATCCCATCAAAATTACCGGGGTGGTCCCTATACCACCGGCTTTTGGTCCATGTCTCAGCATGTGGCCTATGGCAACCTTTCCGGAGCTCTTCCATCAGGCAGAAAAGCAGGTAAAGCTTTTACCCCTGGTTTGACCCCACAGCCTGTTGCTTCAGAAGATTACCTGAACAACATCCGGGATGTGGCCAGTCTGGAACCTTCCCATATGGATAACAACATAGCCTTTAATGTAAAACTTGTGCCACCATCAAATGGAAGTCGGGAAAAGATCATAGAAATGATGGCGGGTTATGTATACGGATATTTTAAAAACAACGGTATGCAGATGCAGTTTAATGTAGTTAATGCAGATACTTTACGAGACGCCATGGCAAATCCCGAAAATTATAAAAACTTGCTGGTACGCATATCAGGTTACAATGCTTATTTTGTCACCCTCAATCAAGAGATGCAAAAAGAACTCATCGAACGAGCAGAATACAAAATTGCTGATTAGTTTTACTGTTCTACCGTAAATATTAAAGCTTTTAAGTAGAAAAAGTTATTAATCATTTATGAGGTAATTTCTTGTTCCGTAACACACTCCGTTTTAATTTTTCCCACCAAAAATTGAAGGGCATCTTCAACATGAGGCCTAATATCGCCACCAATCAACATGTACATTATATCATCCCCCACCTCAAGCTCACCCTCATTAAGCCATACTCTAATATAAAGTATTCCCTCCATCTTATAGGCTTCCTCAATCACTGCCTGAACTTTATTCTCATCATAGGAAAATTCCATTCTTTTTACCAACACACCATCATCAACTCCCTGGCGCACCTTAGCCTTTGAAGTTTCCCGAACAACTCCATTATGAACTAAAAACATCCCCACATTTGCAGCCACAGGATCACTCTTGGCCTCTTTTAGCCATTCATCTATAGATGGAGTTTCTCTGTTATTCTTTTCAAGACTCATTGATTGCCCCCCTAAATAAATAGATCATAGCACATAACCGAACTAATACACCTGCTTACTCCTTCCGGGCATATTCATCAAATTGCGAGGTTTCTTCCCGGACAAAATCAATATGCTCATGCATGTATTCCCTGGCTTGCTGGGAATTGCCTTTTGCCACAGCCTGGAAAATATTACGGTGTTGCTGCAGTAGCTTCATACAAAGCCACATGAAATCAGGTAGTGTTTAATAAATTATTTTAGGGTGGCCTCTTCTTTCGCTTTTACGAATATACCTCCGGATTTACTACGTGTTCAGGGCGCCGTCCATTTAAAACCTGGGTGATGTTTTGGGCACACATTTCCGCCATGGTGCGCCTGGTCCATACACTGGCGCTACCAGTATGGGGTGCCAAAACTACATTTTCCAGTTCAGTCAATCCCGGACTCAGGCGAGGTTCATGTTCATAAACATCAAAACCGGCACCGGCTATTTTATCTGCCCGCAAATGTTCAATGAGGACTTCTTCATCGACATGAGCACCACGGGCGGTATTTATTAAATAGGCAGTGGGTTTCAACAGCTGCAACCTTTCGCGGTTAAGAAGATGGTGAACCTCCGGATAATACGGCAAATGGAGAGTAAGATAATCCGCCTGCCGGATTACATCTTCCAGGGGGAGGTAAGTAGCCTGTAACTCCTCCTCCACCTCTTGCGGGAGACGATGGCGTTGATTATAAACTATCTGCATACCAAAGCCACGGCTACGTCGAGCTACCGCTTGCCCGATGCGTCCCATACCAATGATCCCCAAAGTGGTGCCACAAAAATCGCCACCCACCAGTAATAATGGAGCCCATCCGTTAAACTTCCCCTCCCGGACGAAGCGATCTCCTTCCACAATGCGCCTGGAAACAGCCAGTATCAAAGCCCAGGCCAGATCGGCGGTAGCTTCGGTGAGCACTCCAGGGGTATTGGTAACTACAATGCCGTGCTCGGTACAGGCGGGAATATCAATATTATCCACACCTACGGCCATATTGGCCACCACCTTTAAATCCGGGGCAGCCTCCAGTACCTCCCGATCAATGCGGTCCACCAGCATGCAATAGAGGGCGGTGGCATTTGATATCTCTTCCATAAGCTCCGCCTTCTGTAAGGGGCGTTCCTGGCGGTTAACCCGCACCGTAAATTCATTTTGCAGTATATTTAACCCCGCTTCCGGAATTTGGCGGGTAATAAACACCTTATTCATATTTAGTGCAACCTCCTTCCCAATACAATCGCAACAAAAACTGTCATAAAACTCCTTCCAGACAATGGCTGCCGTATAAATTAGTAAATTATTCCCTATTCAGCCTTATTTTCGTAGCTATACTCGGCAGGCTGTGAAGTTTCTTCCTGCACAAAATCAATATGCTCATGCATACATTTCCGGGCCAATTCCGGTTCACCGTTCATCACTGCCTGAAAGATGTTGCGGTGCTGCTTTTGCAATTTATCCCGGTTTTCGCTTTTGGCAAACATACTTTCACGACTTTTCTTCATGGTGTAAATCAAAAGATCAGAAACATTGTTCATAATATTCACCAAAACCCGGTTGCCGGTGGCCTCGCACAGGGCAACATGAAAGTCCGCATCAGCCTCTTCACCAATTATGCCTAGCTTTTTATCTTCTTCCATTGCCTGCAAGCAGTCCTGAACTTTTTTTAGCTGTTTTTCCGTCGCTCTTTCAGCCGCCAGATAGGCGCTCTCCCCCTCCAGAATCCGCCTTAACTCTAACAATTCCAGGGCGGCATCCCTCTCCAAAATCATCATTAGGGCCAAAGGACGCACTGCTTCTTCGGCCGAGGACACAGTACTGATGAAGGTTCCTTCTCCCGGACGGCTTTCTAAGACTCCCATTAGCTCCAAGGCACTAAAAGCTTCCCGCACCGAGGTGCGACTAACATTCAATTTTTCGGCCAGAAGTCGCTCTGACATCAACTTATCACCGGGTTTTAACTCTCCGGTGTTAATTAAATGCTGCAACTGATCCATGATTTCTACATACAGTTTTTTACGTTTGATAGGCTGAAACATTCTGCTTTACTCTCCTATTCAGGTGTTTAGATTAATTTTAATTTATCATGTTCAACTTGTAAATCAAAATAGTCTTATTTTACCAGCTAAATAAAAGTGAATACAAAGGGAGCTATGGATAAATAAATTGATTGTTCAATCAGTTGAATAGAAGTAACCCCCAATAATGACTAGCTCCAAGGAATTAGATAAAGAAGCGGGCAGGAAGTCCCCCACCCGCCGTTTGGCACCTCCAGACTAACAGTTTATAGTAACTTACGTAATCTAGGATGCAACATTGCCATTCAAATACATCCCTTCTAATCCTTTAATAGACGGTAGCGCCATATCCCAGGCCATAGATGACAATTAAGGCCAGCACCCCTACTAAAAAGGCATAAATTAACCCCGGAACTAGGTTGCGGCGAATAACGGGTCCTTCTTTACCTACAATGCCACAAACTGCGCAGGCGGCCACCACGTTATGCACGGCAATCATATTGGCAGCAGCGGCGCCTACTCCCTGCACTGCAGAAATAATAGTTTGGGAAATACCCAGGTCAGCAGCTACACTAAACTGAAATCCGCCAAACAAGATGTTTGCCACTGTATTGGAGCCGGATACAAACCCACCCAGCGCCCCAATAAATGGAGAAACCATGGGCCAAGCTTCTCCCACAGCAGCAGCGGAAAACTGGGACAGAGACATGAGCATGCTGGGAAATTCCGCCGCATTTACATCAGTTTGCACCAGGACCCGGACCATAGCCAGGGCAGCAAAAAGTGCTATTCCAGCGGGGACCAGCGATTGGGCCGTGCGCGAAAATGCTTCGCCTGCTTTTTGCCAGGAAATACCGTGCAAAGGAATGGTAAACAATGCAATTAGAAACATGGGAATTACGCCGGGAATCCACAGGGGTTCAATGTCAAATTGCACTCCCTGCTCACCCAGGATGTTTGTCCATTCTATACTCCAGGCGGTAAGGATTTCATCGATTCCTCCCAATCCCAGGCGGGTAACTATCAAAATAACAGCCACCAGCACATAAGGAAGCCATGCCATAAACAGGGACATGGTAGGACCTTTTTCTTTATCTTCAGTGGATTCTTCATCCTGAAGCGGTTCACCCCAATCTGCTTCCCACTCTTCTTTTCGCGGAAAATCCCAGGTCTCTTTAGGCATAAGAAATCCTGAACGAGCTGCGGTAATAACAATAAGTAAGCCGATTAAAGCTCCCACCACCGAAGGGAGTTCCGGGCCTACGAAACGGGCCATAATATAATAGGGCACGGTAAAGGAGAGCCCCGCAAAAATGGCAAAAGGAGCCACCTGTAGCCCTTCCCGGAATGATCTGTTCTTACCAAAAAATCGGGTAAGCATGGCTATAACCAGAACCGGTAGAAAAGTACCTACAATGGTATGGAATGTGGCCGTCCATACTCCAACATCAAACAGAAAAGCGCTAGCAGACCCCCCCTCAGCCAGCATGCCTCCCACCGCTGCATCAGTACCCACTATAATGGGCGTTCCCACCGCACCGAAGGTAACTGCAGTGGAATTGAAGATTAATGCCGTAATCACCGCCGCCACCGGCGGAAAACCCATACCCATCATCAAGGGGGCTGCCAAGGCAGCTGGAGTTCCAAAGCCGGCGGCACCTTCGATGAAAGAACCAAACATCCAAGCGATAATAATGGCCTGGATGCGACGGTCGGCAGTAATGCCGGTGAACCCCTTATTGATAGTCTCGATGGCCCCGCTGTTACGCAACATGTTTAGCAACAAAATGGCTCCAAAAACAATGAGGAGAATATCGATAGCTGACAAAACTCCTTCCAGAGTAGCAGCCACTATTCTAATTACATCCACCTGCCATACCAGCAAAGCCAGAATCACTGCCAGACCCCAAGCCAGGGGCATAGCCTTCTTGGCAGGCCACATAAACCCTGCCATTAAAACTATAACCAACAGGATGGGCAAAAAAGCAATTGCAGCGAGTAATCCCAGTGACATTAAGTAATCCCTCCTTACATAAAAAATAATCTCAGCCAGTTCTCAAGAAGTTAGGGAATTATATCCGGGCCATACACCTCCCTCCTTTAGCTAAATAGGCCCTAGCGGTAAAGCATTCTGAAGCCTACAATTATAGATAGCTGCCTGTTTATAACTATTATATAAAAAGCAGATAAGATAATAATTAATCGCCCAATATTGAGTCGCAGCTACACTTTCACAGTTATTTGCATCTGTAATCATACCGGCTTTATATATCGAAAATTTTACCGGGATTAAGTATATTGTTGGGGTCCAGGGCCTTTTTGATGTTCTTCATAGATTCGATTTCCACCTCTGACATCACCAAGGGGAGATACTGTTTTCGCTTGCTGCCCACACCGTGTTCGCCACTGATGGTTCCTCCCAGTTCATAAATCCGGGCGTAGAGATCAGCCAGCACTTGCGGCAGCGCCTCCTGCCATTGTTCTTCATTGTGATCAGGATTTTTGATGACGGTAGCATGCAAGTTGCCGTCTCCGGCGTGTCCATAACAGGGAATAAACACATCGTATTTCTGGGATAGCTCTCTGAGAATGGGCATCACCTGCGGGATATTCTTCATGGGAACCACAATATCTTCCAAACTCTGACGGGGACTAATGGCTTTAAAGGCCTCGGCAGCGTTGCGACGCAGCTTCCAGATACTCTCTTGGTCGTTGGGGGTCTGGGCCACAAAGGCGTCCAGGGCCCCATTGTCGGTGCAAAACTCACCTATTTCCAAGCACTGATCCAACACCTGCTCCTTGTCATTGCCGTCCACCTCAATAATGAGAAAAGCGCCGGCATTCTTATAGTGTTCCATACTTTCCCCCAGATGTTGACAACTGGTCTCCAGAGTCAACTGGTCCATAAACTCGATACCCGTAGGGGTAACTCCCACTTCGGTCATAATCCGGGGCACCACATCCATGGCGGTTTGCAGATCCTCAAAAAGAACCATCATGTCAATTTTGGCCTTGGGCAAAGGTATTAGCTTAAGAACTATCTTGGTAAATATGCCCAGAGTGCCTTCCGAACCCACCATTAGCTGCACCATATTGTAGCCGGTAACATCCTTTACCCGCTTGCCACCATAATAAGCGACATCTCCCGTGGGCAAGACCACCTCCAGCCCCAGCACGTAGCGGCTGGTAACTCCGTATTTGATTGCCTTACCCCCGCCGGCATTTTCCGCTACATTACCTCCCAAGTAGCAGGTTAGCAAGCTCATGGGATAACCGGCAAAGAAGAGATCCTCTTTCTGCACCTCATTGCTAAAATCGTTGGTGATTACCCCCGGCTCAGCTACGGCCATCATGTTCTCTTTATCTATTTCCAAAATCTTGTTCATTCTCTCCACCGATAGCAGAATGCCTCCCTCGCTGACAACCCCGCCCCCGGATAACCCGCTTCTGGCTCCCTGGGGCGTAACAGGTATCAACTCCCGGTTAGCCAACTTCATGATCTGAGAAATTTCGGCGGCAGTTTTGGGTTTGACCACTACATCGGGTTTCCGGTGAAATTTAGTTTCGGCAACCTCGTCATGAGAATATTCCTCTAACTTTTCATCACCTTCAATCAAAATATTTTCCTCTCCCACAATGCCTCTGAGTTCCTCCACAATTTGCGAAGTAATTTGATTAAACCCCGTCATTCAAAAACCTCCTTTGAATAAAATAGGCAAAGCCCATTTTTAATCTGGCCATGCTTGCAGCTTGCAATTCCTATTTTGCAAAACAAAGCTGCCATTTATACCACCTGATGGTCTAGTGGTCTGACCATTAATTTTATGCCATTTAATTCTACTTACTTTTCATTAATCCTTCTAAATAAATAAAATTTTATAAATTTTTTTTCG
This sequence comes from Syntrophomonadaceae bacterium, assembly GCA_003554535.1. Next base: position 28,142 of record PWGT01000146.1, read on the forward strand.
CAAAACAAAAAAATAAAAATTTATAATTGATCTGATTTAATAGATATTTTACACTGATAAAAAACTTAATATGTAGCTACTATAAGGGAGGGAATATCATGAAAAATCAAGACAGTATCAAAGTAAGCCTACCTTATGGAGAAACTTTCAAACACTGCCAGAAGTTACTGGAAGAAAACAACTTTAAAACAACAAAGTTGGATGAAGAAGCTGGGAAAATTTTAGCTTCATCCGGCATCTCCTGGGAAAGCTTTGGAGAAAAAGTTAACGTAGAGCTAGAAGATTTGGGCAATCAACAAACTTTGGTTAAATTATCGAGCAAGTCCAAGTTTCCCATTACAATAGTAGATTGGGGCAAAAACAATGAAAATGTAAAAAAAATAATTGAAGGCCTGCAAAAACTTTAACAAAACCGTCTTCGCAATTTCTCAAAAATACGCCCTGTGGGCGAATACCTTACTTCTGCTAATACATAACACCGGAGGAAAGGAAGTGAAAAAAATTGAGTATGCGTATTACATTTTTAGCAGCAGTATTTGCAATTCTTGCACTGATTGCAGTTGGCTGCGAAGAACAGAACGAACATGTTGAAATCAGCCAAGAAGAAAAAGACGAGATTGTTGCAGTTATTGAAAAAAACATTGAGGCTACTGAAGAAGAAAATATTGAGGCTTTTTCTGAAACAATGTATCAAGATCATCCTGAATTTGATATTGCCGTAGAAGAAACCAAACAATTATTTGAGCAGTTTGATTTAGAATATGAACTAGAAATTCAAAATGTAAGCTTGGTAGATGAGGAAATCGCAACAGTGGAATTTGAACAAGAAACTAGAGCCATAAATGGAAGAGATTTTGATGACAATGTTGCAACTGGTGTTCATGAGGTTCGCAAAGAAAACGGACAATGGAAAATTTACGAAACAGAGATAACTGAATCTCGACCAATAGAATAATTAGCACTCAACTTTCCTGTTAATTTAACAGGAAAGTTTTTTTATATATGAATTGTATAATGTTACCTATAACTACAGCAAGTTCTTTGCTTAAATCCACTTTTAAGCCTTGTTTACCTATTAGACTCATATCTTAGATTCAATAATTAAATAACTGGCCTTGATATAGATTCTGACCACTGGCATAATTTTCATTATTAGAAGGTGTAACTATTTTATCAAAAAATTTCTCGAAGGTATCATAGTCTACTTTATATTTTCCTTCCCCTTCTTTAATAACCTTTTTTATTGGCACAAGCTTTAAATTGATCTCCTGCCGAGTAACGACCGGAAAATTAAAGAACTCGTTGGAGTACTTAGGAGGGTGCCCTTTGCGAGATGTGTATTCTTCTACAAACTCCTGATGATTTAAAATGCGCTCATAGTGATAACTATTTAATTCAGAAACAAGTCCCGGATCCTCAATTTTTTTGTCTAAATATGAAGCAAAGTTTTTATCTATCTCGTAACCAACACTATTTCTTCCACATATCATAGCAGCCAAAGAAGTAGTGCCTGTCCCCAAAAAAGGATCTAAAACCGTATCACCATAAACGCTAAACATGCTTATCAAACGGTAGGGAAGTAACAAGGGATAAGCTCCGCTTCTTTCCCTCAAGTTATTTTTACCATCAACTTCTTTCTGTTTAGTATTATTTAAAGAGATATTCTGCCTGATTCCCTTAAAATCCCATAGATCAGAAAACCAGGTATTCCTTTCCTCCCAAAAAATAGCACTTTCCCGGCGATTCTTTTTTTCATTTTCAGTTTTAAACTCTCTCTTATTCCCTTTACGAAAAATGAGCACATATTCATGCTCCAAAGTAACATAAGCTCCAGCTGGAAGCATGCCAGAACCCATAAATTTATTGGGAGCATTAGTCTGCTTTCTCCAAAGAATAACGGGAAGAGTATCAAAACCTTTCTCCCAGAAAGAATTAATAATACGCGAGTGATTGGAAAAAAGCTGAAATTTATCTCCAATAGTCCTGGCAGCATCCCCAATATTAATGCATGCAAACCCGCCTGGCCGGAGCACTCTGTACAATTCATCCCATACCTTGTCAAGCTCCTCATGCATCAAAGAGAAAGACCGATAATAATCTTCCCTTTGCAAAGCGTCCCCAATCTCAGAGCTCAAGCTATTAAAGGTTTCATCCCACATTTCAATCATTGGATAAGGTGGAGAAGTCACTACCAGATCTATGCTTTCTTTCTCCAAAGTAGCCAAGTTTCTCGCATCATTATACTTAAGATAATGTTGAGTGTTTTCCAACTAAGGTTCTCCTCTCTTGAACTTAAGTCTCCGACAGAACTCAATAAATACTTCCAAAAAAATTTATTCCTTAGAACTTTTACTCGGTATTTAAAACAATTTTTCACACTTATATTGACAAATCTTTATAAAAAAGACTACTTGCTAAAATTTATTACATAATAATTATACCTGCTTAGTTTTACCCCTACAACTTTATATTTTCAAAGAGCAAAAAATGAGGTGTTCCCCTACATATTTGTGACAACACTTGAAGACCGCAAACCCCTTATTCGCAAGTTATACGGCCATTTTTTACCCTCTATTGCTGTCAAAGTCAGGTTAACAGAGCCTTAAACAAAACAAAAAACCCCGCGACTTTGTGTGTCGCAGGGTTTCCGTGGTCGGGGCGGTGAGATTCGAACTCACGACCCCTTGGTCCCAAACCAAGTGCGCTGCCAAACTGCGCTACGCCCCGATGTGTTTCAGTTTTTAGCTACATTAGACCTTGCCTTTTGCTCCTACATTATATATTAACTAAGTTTCCAATGCAAGGATTTAAAGTTTACTAAGGATCAGATTAAAAAAGATTGCATCAGCCTACAGTAGGTTGATGCAATCCGGGGAAGAATGTTACTTAGGATAGTAAAATAAACTGTGGTATAATAAAAATATGAAATTAACAAACAAAACAAAAGTTTATCTGGATACATCTATAATAAGTTTTTATTATGCAGAAGATTCTCCTGAAAAGAGAGAGGTAACTCGTAGGTTTTTTGAAGTATTAGAAGACGGTGTATATGAAGTTTATATATCGAATCTCAATATTGTTGAACTTGAAAAAACGTCAGATCATAAGCTTAGGAACAAGCTTATGGATTTTGCATATAACTTAGAAGCAAACCGATTGTCTGTAACCGCTGAGGTAGGTAAAATAGTAGATGTTTTTATACAAGAAGAAATAATACCTGAAAGGTATCGTGATGATGCAGTTCATATAGCTTTGGCTTTGCATAATTCTATGGATTTTATTGTTAGTTGGAATTTTAAACATATTGTTAAGCCAAAAACGAAAAGAGCAGTTAGAGCTTTTGCTATTCAAGAAGGCTACAAAGAGGTTGAAATAATTACTCCTCAGGAGGTGACAGAAAATGGGGAATAACGAATCCAAGGTTATGAAAGACTTGCATTACATTAGAGAAAAGAATTATAAGGAAACAAAATATATGACTTTTAAGGAATTGGCTGAGTCTATTAATAAAGAAGCTGAAAGAATAGATAAAGAACACAAAAACAAAACTACCCCTACAAAATAAGAGTCAGAGAGTCGAAGG
>PWGT01000056.1 GCA_003554535.1 Syntrophomonadaceae bacterium
GGAGTAAGCCTTGTATCTCAATCCGGAAATTTAGGCACCCAGATTCTGGCTTTTGCGGCACAGGAAGATATAGGGATTCGCTCTTTTTGCGGATCAGGCAACGAGGCGATGATTAAAATTGAAGATTATCTAGAAGGGTTTGAAAATGACAATCTAACGCACACCATTGTTCTTTACATTGAAAGTATAAAGAACGGGCGCAGGTTTTTTGAGTCGGTAAAGCGTATTAACAAAGAAAAGCCGGTTATCATTTTGAAAGGCGGGAGAACTCTTGCCGGCTCGAATGCGGCTGCAAGTCATACAGGAGCAATGGCTTCAGACACAAATGTATTTATGTCAGCCTGCAAACAGGCGGGTGTTGTTCAGGCTAAGAACCCTATGGACCTGCTAGACCTTTCAACCGCTTTTTCAACTCTGCCCCTCCCCCAGGGCAACAGGGTAGGCCTTGTTACCCTGGGCGGTGGATGGGGAGTGGTAGCTTCTGACCTGTGTGAGGAACACGGTTTAAGCCTGCCGCCCCTGCCAGATGAGATATTAACAAATATCGACCAATTACTTCCTCCCTTCTGGAGTCGTGCCAACCCAGTAGACATCGTAGGCGAAATAAATACTGAAGTATACAAAAAAATTGTTGAATACCTAATTCAGTGGGATGAATGTGACGCGGTCATTCATATGGGTATAATCGGAAGAATAAAGATGATAAGAGGAATGCTTGAATCTACCATAGACATTAATGAGATATATGATAATTCTTTCTTGAGCAGTAGCATCGCTTATATTGAAGATATTGAAAAAAAGACAATCGAAGATATGGCAGGTTTGATGGAAAAATATAAAAAACCTATTATAGGGGTCTACCTGCTCAGTGATGAAAATACCCGAATGGTAGCCCATATTGATGGATGCGAATATAGGGGCATTAATTTTAATACCCCGGAAAGAGCTGTTAAAACTCTCGCCAAGATGGCTCAATATTCAACATGGCGAGGATAATAGCCGGTAGATATAAAAATCATAAAGTGTCTCTGGTAAAGAAATGAGTTGTCTTTTTTAAATTATCAACCCGTTTTCTCCAGTATGCTTAAGAATATATCAACTAGCTGGGGATCGTAGCGAGTTCCGGAAGCTTTTTTAAGTTCGCCGCTTGCATCTTCACGAGACAAGGGTTTCCGATAGCAACGCAAGTTTGTCATGGCATCATAAGAATCAAGAATGCTAATCACCCGGCATTCGATGGGAATTTGCTCTTCTCTGAGCCCCAGGGGATAACCTGTCCCATCCCAGTTTTCATGGTGTTTTAAAATAAGATTGGCTATTTTAGACAACTCCGGATCGTACAAGGCTATTCGGTAACCTTTCTCCGAATGTTGTTGAATAATGTCTCGCTCCGCTTTTGTAAGTGGATCCACTTTAAATAAAACTCTATCTGATATACAGGTTTTACCCAAATCATGTGTCCAGGAGAGCAGTTCCAAATTTTCAAGCTGCCGGAGAGAAAGCCCCGCCTTTTCACCCACTTTTTGACCCCACTCGCGAAGCCGTGAACCGTGTCCCTGTTTGAAAAAATCTTTTTCTTCCAGTTCAGATTTTAGTTTCTCCACTATCAAAGACCTGGCCTTGGAACTCCGGTGAAGCTTATCCCGGTACATCAAGCTGTCAGCATCTTGAAGCACTTCCATAAGGCTTTGGGTCTCATTAGTTGCAGTAGCTACCCCCAGCGAAATACTTAAAGGGAGATTTTTTTCATCTCGGTTATATCGTTGAACTCTCGCTCTTATCCGATTAGCGATTTTTTCCCCTTTTTCCAAATCAGTACGTGGCAATATAGCAATCAACTCATCCCCACCCACCCGGGAAAGGAAATCTGACAACCTTAAAGTATCTTTTACTAATTCCGCATAAGCAATCAACATTTTATCTCCACAATCATGACCCATGGTATCGTTGATCATTTTCAAACCATCAAGATCCATTGATATAATGCTTATAGGATACTCCCTGCTATGATCCAGCCGATTAATCTCTTCTTCAAAGAAACTGCGGTTGTAAACTCCGGTAAGCTTATCCCGCAAACTCATCTCTTTTAACTGTTTTTCAAACCTAATACGACCGGTTACATCTCGAAAAATGTATACTCTGCCAGATGATTCTTCTCCATGCATTATAGGCGTAGAATACCACTCTATACTACGCCCATCCTTGAAATGGGCTATCTCTTCAACCTTTTTCTGGCTTCCCTCCAATGTTTTGGTTTTGTCCATAAAAATTCTGGGAGCTTTTAATCTTTTGGCCATAAATTTCTTAAGAGCTTGATTGAACTTTTTTTCCACTATCTCTGCCGGCACTCCCCACAAATTAAAAAAAACATGATTGGCAGCCAGTATCTTCCCTTCATTATCTACAGCCAAAATACCATCTATTAAAGAATCCATAACCTGTTCTAATTTTAAATTTCCCGGATTTAATGTTGGTGCGTCCACTCCCAAATTAAGAAAACCATGGCCTTTGTTCTGGTTCTCTGATCTCTCCCCGTTATTCTTCATTTAATCACCTTTTCTCCAAATAAATTTGACGCCAAAGCTTTCAAGATTGATAAAAAAGAATGTATGATGTAATTTTAAATTTTTAACCTATATCTACTTTTACATCATATTCTTTTTATTGTTTTTTGGCAGTACTCTAAGGCATTACTTTTAGGGAGAAAAAAGTGTAATATTATCTACTACATTAGTATAAACTTAGTTTTAAAATTAAGTTGTTTGATTTTTTTTAATATAATGCTATCGTTTTGGGGGTCAGATAAAAGAGCACAAATAAACTTTACTTATCCAGGTATTTTTTTAAGGAGACAGAGTATAGAGCTGCCTGGGTTCGATCTTGAAGATGTAGCTTTTCCAGGATTTGGCCCACATGTTTTTTCACTGTGTGCTCACTAATTACCAATTCTTCAGCAATAGCCCGGTTGTTGCATCCCCTTCCCAGCAACCTTAACACATCAATTTCACGGGGAGTTAGCTTTTCCAGGGTTGACTTTTGAACTGCCTGGGGTTGTTCCAGCGCATACTGAACTACTGCCGGATCATAAAATTTTCTTCCTCTGCTAACCGCTCTAATTGCCAGGAGTAATTCTTCCGGCAAAGCTTCCTTTAATATGTAACCTTCCACTTTTTCTTCCATTGCCTTCTTTATTTCTTCCTCGGTGGCAAACGAAGTTAAAATAATATACCGGGTTGTAGAGTTCATTTTGCGAGCTTCTCTTATAATATCCAATCCATGCTGATCATTCTGAAGCCTTAAATCTATTAAGGCTATATGAGGCATTTGCTCCCTGATTAATTCAATAGCATCTTCGGCATTAGCAGCATATCCGTTCAATTCCAGGTCACTTTCCAGGTTAACTACAGCTTCTATTCCTTCTTTCACCAGGGGATGATCATCAACCATAATCATTTTAACGGTTCCCAACGAACTTCCCTCCTTTCCATTATAACTTAGAATAAATTTATGCTTTTTCCGAGGAAACAGGGGAAGTCGGTATGGAACACACAATTTCAGTCCCCTGGCCTGGGATGCTTTTTATGCTTAAACTGCCTTTTAAAGCATGGGCCTGTTCATGCATGTTTACTAAGCCTAGCCGATTTCCACAATTGTAAAAATCAATACTTTTAACTTCAAAGCCTTTTCCATTATCAGTTACTTTCAAAAAAGCACTAAAAGGCGTCATGTCTATAATAACTTCAATATTAGCACACTTGCCATGACGGATGGCATTGCCTATAGACTCTTTAATTATTCGGTAAAATGCTTTTTGCATTGCCCGATTTAGATATTCTTCTTTGCCTGTAATCTTGTATTTAATATCCACCTGGTTTAGCCGGGCGTGAGTGTCAAGATAATTTATAATTTCCTTAACAAAAGTATCTTCACCACGCCTATGCGAACTCAAGCGGAAGATGAGTACTCTTAAATCTTTAGCCGTAGTAGAAGCTAAATCTCGTATATTATAAAATCTATCTAATTGTTCTTCACTCAACGAACTTTCAGTTTCCTTGGCCAGTGCATCTACTCCATACACTATGCTAAAAATATTTTGCGAAATAGTATCATGAACTTCACTGGCGATGCGGTTTTGCTCTTCCAGGAGCATCATTTTTTCAGTAAAAACTTCACTGAAACTTTTTTCTACCACTACTGTACATAAATCCGCCAGAAAAATAAGAGTCTGGAAGGTTTCTTTGGAGTTATGAAGATGAGCTTCTTGAATACCAGCCAGGAGGCCTAAAGTCTTGTCGCCGGATTTTACCGGCACGCAAATTAATTGAGCATTAATATGCTTTGAGACGGGGAAATGCTTAACTAACGGCTGCTTGTGAGTGTGAATATCCAACCAAGCCTCCTCCAAAACATTTATCCACAAGTACTCGGGAAAGTTTTTTTGAGAGCCTTTGACAATCCAAACCTTTGTTTCTTCAGCATCAAGTTTATTTTCTACATTATCTAACCAGAAGATTATTTTGGCGCACCCGCTCAAGCTGCGTGTGTATACTGCATACAAATCTATAACTTCCCGGAGATTTCGTTTACCATAAATTGTTTCTATTGTTTCATAGAGAGATGACAGGTGAAGAAGGTTCCTTTCTTTTTGCTGATAAAAATTTAACTTTTGATCCGCCAGTTCAGCGAAAGCAACAAAGCGTTCCAGTTGCTCGAAAAAGGAAAAAGAATCTACTTTTGAATTGGCCTCAACCCACAAAATCGCAGATATAAAATGATTATCCCAAAGGGGCAATGCACACCATTTAGCGTTTTCGCCTTTAATAACCTTTCTGCAATTTACTTCAGAATTATAAAATTCCTCCCAGCGGTTTTCCAGTTCAGCATATGCATCAGGGTAAACTTTGTCTCCTATTACATGAGCTTGCAAAACTCCTTTTTTTTCGTTATAAAAATACGAATATACATGATTGGGTATTATTATGGCAGAATCATTAATAAAAAATGCTTTTTTTACTGCTTTCAGAAGATAGTCATAAATTTCGCCGGAGCTATTGCATCTCATTACCCTGGCTTGAAAATCTGCCAGGCTTTTATTGATTAGATATTTTTGTAGCAACCCTTGGTAGGTTTTAAGCAAGTTTTTACTCTTGTTTTGAGTAGCTGGTTGTGATTTTTTGAAACCATCCTTTAACATGGCCACCCTCCCCATCCATCCCACCCTCAAATCACAACTAAAAAAGAACTGTAATTAAAAGTATATAACATAACTTACTAAAAGTCGAATTCTTTTTACAAAAAAATTTTGTCCAAATAGCTTATGGGAGGAAAAAAACTTTAAATAATTAGCACAACTAAGTAAAATTTTTATATTTAAATCCCTAAATAATGGTATAATATAATAAGATGAAATATAAAACCATAATGATTTTAATAGATTGGTTTTATAATTTATCAATTTATTGCAGAGGGGTTTTTAAAGTGAGAGAATTTAATCCTTATCCCTCCCATGATGTAATGGAAATTTATACCCTGGGTAGCTTTCAGGTAAAATTAGGAACAAGAATTTTAACAGAAGAATTTAGCCATACCAAAAAATGTTGGGATCTTTTTAAATTTTTATTGTTGAACCAAAAGAAAAACATCCCCGCTGAAAGTATCCTGGAGCAGCTATGGCCTCACCAGGAGTATAGCGATCCCAAAAGAGCTTTGCGAATCCAGATTCATCGACTTCGTCAAATTCTAATGAGTAAAAAACCTGGAGCAATCGTTAATGGAGACGAGGACCATTTAAACAATTCAGATTATCAAGCAGATTATATAAAATTTTCTCATGGCTGCTACCACTGGAATTCAGATGCTTCATATTGGTTTGACGTAGAAGAATTTGTATCCTTGTACAAAAAAGCCCAAAACTCCGTAGATTCTGAGTTAGCTGAAAAGGAAAATATTTATCGCCAAATGCTAGAACTCTACAAAGGTGATTTCTTATCTGAAAATAGTTACAGCGAATGGGTTATAGCAGCCAGAAACCATTTTCGGCATATATATCTAAAAAGTGTTTTAGACTTACTGGAAATTTTGAAGAAAAAAGGAAATTATACTGAAGTATTGGAAATATGCGAAACAGCCCTGCAGGTTGAATTTTTTGAAGAAGAATTACATTTAAACTATATGGAAGCTCTCCTCAAGTTGGATAAATATCTAGAAGCCAGAACTCATTATCAATACATGAAAACGGCGTTTTATAGAGAACTAGGGACAAATCCCTCCGAAAATCTTGAACATCTTTATAGGTTAAGTCAAAGCGAAAAAGAAAAAGGTGATTTCAATCTTAGCGATATCCACTACAGGCTTAGAATAAAAGAAATGAAAGGCGCCATGCTATGCTCTCCAGAATCCTTTCGGCTTTTTTACTACCTGGAGCAATGTCGCTTAGAGAGAGCCAACTCTTCTGCTTATCTAGCCCTTTTAACTTTAAATTCAAGAAGTTATCACAATCCCTCCAATACAGAACTTAACCAGGCCGGGGAGATACTAAAAAACGTTTTGCTAAACAGCTTGCGTAAAGGTGATGTAATAACCGCATGGAATAACTCCCAGTATCTCGTAATTCTTTCTGGATTAAAGCTTGAGAATGCCGAAAAAGTGGCAAAAAGAATTGAAAAAAACTTTATCTCATCTAATACCCTGGAGAATTTTCACTTACAGATAGGCCTCCAACCTCTTGAGGCTATTTATAGAGGTACCAAAGTATGATCAATAATTTAATTCTTCCCTTTACAACTTAATTTATTTGAAACACTTATGATACAGAAATTAAATTCCTAATTAATTTTAGTGAAACTTACAATGTACCCCCATGAAACGGTGAAAGCTTATGATGAAATAGGAGAAAAAATATGCACTCTCGCTTACAATATCTTACACTTCCTTGCTTCTCCACCTGCAACAAGTTTATTCTTTGATTGTTAGAACACAAAATTATAAAAAGAGGTGAAACAAATTGAAAAAGTTACGGAATTTTTCTTTAACTTTATTTTTAATCAGGAATATACAAGGGAATTTCTTTTCTCAAATAAGAATGAACAATGGCAAGCAAAAATTGGCATTGGCAATCCTGATAGTTTTGCTCATCCTTCCCTCGTATTCCCTGGCTTTTGTGGAAGAAGGGGAAGAATGCGGGCTGGTAGTGGAAACAGCAGATGATTACGTTGATGTAACCAATCTCAATCCGGGTGACTTAAAAAGTTCTTACCTGATAGTAAATAATGAAAATGACAATCCCTTTCAGTATTATATGAACATGAGCATGATAGATCGAACAGAAGGTGTTTACCCCGGGCTTGATGGCAAATCACTCGATGAAGTATTGCAGATCACCCTTCATGCCGACGCCGAAAATGAAGTAAATGGCGAGCCAATTGAACTTTTTCAAGGCTTGATAACTGAATTTGAAGACGAATATGGAGAAGAAGGTATGGACCTGGGCACTTTAGCCGGTAACGACAGCCAAAAAATCATTGTTTCTATCTATTTGCCGGGAGAAGAAACTGACAATCACTATCAAGGAGCAAGCGTAACCATTAATTATAGCTTCAGGGCTATCTGTAACGGTATTGTTATTCCACCCGGCCCTCCTGGGGTGGACCCAAATGACAATGATGAAAACAATAATGATATTCATGAAGAAATTGATCCCGAGGACCCAGAAGTGGAACCGGATATTTTGGAGGAGGAGCAAGCAATAGAAGAAGATGAAGAAACTATTTTGCCCGCTACCTGGGAAATGCCACCTTATTTATTTTATATTTTGGGAGGACTATTAATTGGAGGAGGTTTGCTTTTAGGGAAAAACGCCAATAATACCAGAATTAAAAAGAACCGAAAAAAATAACCTTGTCCCATATTTTTCAACAACCACAACCGATCAATTGATTTTGCTTTACAATAAAATATTCCATAGAAGGTGATTAAATGCGCAAAATCATAATTTGCTTACTTATAGTAGCTGGAATAGCTACTTTTTTTTATCCCCATGCAACCGGTATTTACTGGGAATATCGCATGAACCGGGATTTAGAAGCATTCGCCTCCAGGACTGCTAACTTGTCCCAAGAAGAAAGTTCCTCTATAGAGGTCGAATACGATGCCGGTGCTTTTAATACAGTAGGGATACTTAAAATAAGTCAGATCAGCCTTGAAATCCCAGTATATTACGGAACCTCTACCTCCTCCTTGAGGCAGGGTGCGGGATTGCTTGAAAGCGGAGGGTTGCCAGGTGGAGAAGGTAATACCGTGATCACCGCCCACAGGGCCCACAGTCATGGGAGACTTTTCAATAGACTTGATGAACTGGAAATAGGAGATGTGGCAACTATCACCACTGCAAATAATGTATTTAAATATGAAATCAACAGCACACAAATTTATGAGAAAGAAGATACCTCGTATCTTTCAACAAAAGAAGATGGCGGGGAAAAACTGATTTTGATCACCTGTCATCCCCTTTACCAGCCTAATCCACTATATCGGCTGGTAGTGGAAGCTGTCAGAATACATTAGAAAAATGCATTATCAATTTTTATTTCTTTTATCTTCTTCTTCTAACCATTCCATTAGTTGGGCCCTAACCACCAGTCTTTCCTGGGCAGAATAAAGCGGATGGCAAGTTGTTAAAGTCAATGCCGGATACCCTACCGGTTATTATTTGATGCCGTAATTTCTTCTACCTGACCTGCCTGCAGATGCTGGTAATAAGCGTTTTCAATAAAAGGAAAAAAGAATATGCCCCCGCCGCAAACAATCAAAGTTATGGCTATCC
>PWGT01000121.1 GCA_003554535.1 Syntrophomonadaceae bacterium
CGTAGCAAGCAACTGAATAAACCATGCTCCAGCCTGATCCCAAAAGCCACTTATTTCAGCAGGAGTTTGAATGGTGTGAAAAAGGGGAGATTTGAAATAAAGCATATTTACTAGAAATATCCCCAACAGAGCGAATCCCCTAATTACATCAAGTTCTTTAATTCTATCCTGAGGACGCAATGGCGAAGTAGTAGCTGAGGCATGTTCTGAGTTCATATATTCCCCTCCTATTCACATTTTGATTTCAATACCCTTTCCCCAATTATAAATAAATTCATGTTAAACTCTCCAAATACCGGGCAACTCTATTAGCTAAATTAGCATAATAATCCTGGCTTCACACTCAAAAATTTTTTTGGTATTATCTAAAACACCTAAGTAAATGGCATATCATCATCTGAAGGAGCATTAAATTATGGAAGTTAATTCTGATCTATTTGAGAATACACTAACTACAGAATCTTTGCTTGATTATTTGTGTAAAAAAGCATCTGAAGATAACTATGCGCCCCCCATATACGAAACAGAGTTATTACAAAACTTTTTTACTAACTACGAAACAATCATGAAATCTTCTGATCCCTTGAATATGTTTAAAATGCACTTTATCCTTTATCATTATTTATATAAACTAAAATCCCATATTATGGGAAAAGACCTTCCTTACTGTCTCCATATTCATCTGGCCAGTGTTTACTTTTTGTTTCACCCTCCCCAGCATTTATGCCCTTATTTTGAGGAAAGCAGATTAAGCATCTGTATGCTTCCCAAAGACAAAAACGAACCATACTGCCAGCATCACACTTACCTATTAAAAAAACTAAGACAGGGAGGAATATTACAATCACAAGCACTGGAAAATTACTACCTGGACATAAACAATATTGCGGCCATGACTAAAGAAGAACTGGATTACATGCTTTCCACTTGGAAAGCCCTGTGCAGTAGCCCTGACGAATTGGTGAAATGCTACCAGGTCCTTCAACTGAAGCCCGGAGCTGACCTGAAAACTGTTACTGCCCAGTATCATTATTTGGCCAAACAATACCATCCCGACGTAAGTCAGGAACCTGGTTCTCACCAGAAAATGAACCAGATTAACGAAGCCTATAACCTTATCAAAGAACATATAAAAGCCCATAAGAGCACATAAGAAAACGCCTATCCTGCTTTACCTTAATGCATAAACGTGGCCTTTAATACTATTTTAATAGGGAATAAAAAATTTAATAGTAGTTCCTTCTCCAACTTCGCTCTCTACCTGCAAGCCGCTACCCCAAATATTTTGCAATCTTTTATTTATATTCCAAAAACCAATGCCTCTATCTTCTTCCTCTTTTTCAAACAAACTCTCTATTTTATCTTCTGGTATTCCCGCTCCATTGTCGGTCACCATAATATACTTTCCGCCTTCAGTTTCCTGGGCGGTTACAGTTACCTTACCCACCCCACTTTCCTTGGAACGAATACCATGCAGAATTGCATTTTCCACCAACGGTTGAATAGAAAAAGGTGGAACAAAAAAGTCTTTCAGCAGCTCTTCATCAATATTAATTTCTAATTCCAGCTGTCCAGTGAAACGTGCCTTTTCAATATTCGTATAAACTTTTACCAATTCCAATTCATCTTCAATAGGTACTAAATTGGGTATTTCCTTAAAGTCAAAGCTCTGTTGCAAAAAAGAAGAAAGATCGTTGATAATTTTGCGAGCATACTCAGGATCAGCATAAGTAAAATATGAAATGGTCGTTAGCACATGAAACAAAAAATGAGGTTTGATCTGGGCAAACAGAAAAGCCGAGCGCGCTGATTCTGTCTCCTGCTCCTGTTTTTTCATTCCTTCCCAAAATTGCTTCCTTTCCTCACCTATAATACGCAAATGATCAGCCAAACCTATAAACATAAAAATCAGCAGGATCAAAAATCCCACCTGGGCACCATACATAGTGGCAAAATTATCTGGCATTATTCCCAAAGAACGCATGGACATTAAAATAACGCCTCCTACAAAAAACAACCACCCCCAAAACAAAAATTGTGCCGGGCGAGATTTATTTATCCAGCATATAACTGTGGAAATTATTACAAGTCCAGAGCCAATAAGAGCAGTAGCAATAGCTAATTGCATGGCCAGGGTAAAATCAATAATTAGAGACAAAGGCATCATTACTGCTGCAAATCCACCTATAATCTTTATTAGAGTATCAGCAGGACGGTAATAATACTTTACCGACATTATTTGGGCAGTAAATAAATAGCCAGAAGCACACCCCGAAAAGAGAAAAAAGTTTATTGCATCCTGTCCCCATTGCGGGTAATTGGGCCAGAGGTATTGAAAAGATAATCCGTTGAATGTAAATAAAAACAACCCAATAGCAGTTATAAAAATAGTGTAATATAGGTAATTCTTTTCCTTGAAAAAGCCGTATAAAAATAAAGTGTAAAGGACAATCAAAATCAAGACTCCATAGTATATCCCCAACCCCATATAGTTTTTACCAGCACTACTTACAAAGCTATCCATTTCCCACACATTAACAGGTATAACCATGGCACTCTGGGTATCAACTCGCAAATAAAATGGTTGTTCTTCGTCCCAGTTAGAAGGAATATTAAAAACAAAATTTCGGTGCTCTATCTGCCTATTTTCAAATGGAAGGGAATCCCCAGTTCGGGAAAAACCATACTGCCCATCTTCCTGGGGATAAAAAAAATCTACTTGATCCAGTAAGGGATAACCTATTTCCAAAAACCACCTTTGCCTTTCAGAAACATTCTCCATGTAAAACCGCATCCAAATAACAGCATCTGTATAGGAATAACTGGGAGCCCTGGGATCCCCGTGAAGTTTAAATTTTTCCTCATATTCTGCCGAAGAAACATCTTCAAAACCCAGTTTTCTTGAATGATCTTTGAGAAGTTCCAGGTGAGGGTTTAGGTTGTAACGTTGATTTGAAGTCTCTAAGGCCAGTTTTTTTTCGGTATGGGCATCTAATAACTCCTCATGGCCCTGGTACAACAAAAACACCAGGGCACAAATAAGGCTAACAATTACCAAAAAACCCTTTTTGGGGGGCATATTTAGTCACCAAATCCTTCTTAGCGTGTATCACTAGTTTGATATTTACTATGTTCAACAAAAATTATCGAAGGTAATTAGTTTGCTTATATGCTTATAATTAGTTTTCTACTTATCTAATAAAGTTTCCTCTAAACTTTGCAAGAAAAAAAGATAGAGGGTAAATATTTAAATCCCTCTATCTTTACTTTAGTAAATATTTCAAGCTAGAAGATATAAACAATTTGAAAATGCGCATTTAAAGAGCAAACATCCCCGCAAACCCGGTAAATGCAAAGGAAAGAATCCCAATGGAAATCAAAGTAATTGCCACTCCCTGAAAAGGTGCAGGCACCTGGCAAACTTCCAGGCGGTCACGGATACCACTAACAATTAGCAAGGCCAGCGAAAAGCCCAAAGCTGCAGCGAAACCAAAAATTATCGACTCTAAAAAACTAAAGTTTTTGTCTGCCACCAGAAGTGCTGCCGCCAGCACCGCACAATTAGGAGTGACCAGTGGCCAGTAGTTACCCAGGCCTTGCATTAAATTGGGATTGTTCTTTCGCAAAAACCTTTCTATAAATTGGCCGATAGAAATAATTATCAACACAAATACTACAATTTGCAGGTATCCTATTCCCAGCGGTTCCATTACATGGTTGTGTATGAGCCATGAAATAGGAGTAGCCAGAGTCATAACCAAAATCATGGCCATACTCATACCCATGGCCGATTCAATTTTCCGGGAATTGTGCAAAAGGGGACAAACACCAAAAAACCGTTGCAGCACGAAGTTGTCAATAAGAATATAGATAAAGATTATTGAAACCAGTTGTTCCATTTTCCAAACCCTCCTTTGATCACATCAAATCAAGCCAAGTTTTGCTTTCGGGAGAAAGCATTCACCAGGGCAAGCAATAAGCCCAGCGCTATAAAAGCACCGAACGGTTCTTCCAGCATGCGGATAGGTTCATAATTGGTTCCAAAGATGTCTTCCACTAAAACAGCATTCACTGCAGTAATTGAACCAGTTCCCAAAATCTCCCTAATGCCACTTAACAACAACAACGCCACTGTAAATCCTATTCCCATTCCCAGGCCATCCATAATTGAACGACCTACAGGCTGGTTGCTTGCAAATACTTCTGCCCTGGTTAAAACCACGCAGTTAACTGCCATCAATGGCAAAAATACACCCAGGGCCTCTCTTAGATCAGGCTGGTAAACATTCATAACCATATCCACAGCAGTTACAAAGGTTGCTACCACAATCAAAAAAACAGCTAATCGGTATTTGTGCGAAATATATCCACGAACCAGGGAAATCACCAGATTGGAACAAATCAACACCACAGTAACAGCTATTCCCATGCCAAGGCCATTGACCAGGTAAGCACTAACGCCCAGAATAGGGCATAACCCCAAAACCAGACGCAAAACGGGATTTTCCCTTCCCACGCCTTTCCAGGCTTCCTGTAAGTAACTATTACTCAACTTAATTCACCCCTTTTTTAAAGGTTTCTATATTAATCCATGTACTCATTGCAAAAAGCCTCCACTACATCTCCCGCAGATTTAATAATCGGTTCTGTGCTTTTGGTAGCTCCCGTTACTACATCAAGGTCCCGCACATCTTCTGGCTCCTTACACGGCATTCCTTCAAACTGTTCCTGAAATTCTGGTTCCTCAATAACTCCTCCAATATCAGGAGTTTC
The DNA here is from genome assembly GCA_003554535.1 of Syntrophomonadaceae bacterium. The sequence goes on from PWGT01000121.1 coordinate 4,774, forward strand.
ATCATGATCATCTATTTCTATGCCTCTAATTTCTCCCTCACCACTAATGGCAAGCCTGTAATAAATATAATCGCTATAGCCCTCTACACTATAAGATGCTACAGCCCCCAAAAATTCACCATCTTCATCATATACTTCCTCAAAAGTTATGCCATCTATTTCGACCTCTTCATAATCGGCTGCCCCAGCAAAAAATCCTTCCAGAGCTTCCAGGTGTTCTTCCAACTCCCTTTCTTCCACTATAGGTTCGCTCCACATATTCATCCCTGTCAATACCAGAGCGCAAACCAAAATAACTACTACAAGCATTACAGGGCTTCCACTGTTGTTAGCCATTACTTTTCACCTCCCCGAATTTTCTGGGTACTGTAAAGTGATCAATAAGAGGAACCAATCCATTCATAATTAAAATAGCAAAAAAGACACCTTCTGGAAGGGTTCCATAAAGGCGAATCGCCATCGTTAAAAATCCACATCCCACGCCGAAAATAATTTTACCCAATGGAGTAACCGGCGAAGTAACCATGTCCGTTGCCATGAATAAAGCTCCCAACATAACTCCACCTGCCAGGACATGGAAAAGCCCGGTAGTCAAATGATCATGATACATTCCTCCACCTAATAATGCTCCCATTAGGAACACAATTAGAATAAAACTCCCGGGAATTCTCCAATCAATTTGCTTTTTGTAAAACAGCCATATGCTTCCAACCAATAATGCAAGAGCCGAAGTTTCCCCCATAGATCCGGCCATATTGCCAATAAAAAGTTGCTCCAGGGTAACGCCCATAGCCTCAGTTTCACCCATCAATGGAGTGGCAGCTGTAGTCCCGGTAATATCAACTCCGAATTCAAAAGGTTGGGGAAAATACCACTTATCTGCAAGAATCCCTCCCCAAGAAGCTACAAGCAAAGCACGTCCTACCAAAGCAGGATTAAATATATTATTCCCGGTGCCACCGAATGCCATTTTCCCAATAGCAATGGCAAAAAATGAACCGGAAGCAATTACCCACCATGGTAAAGCAGGCGGCAGAGTCATAGCCAGTAGAAGACCGGTAACTGCAGCGCTTCCATCTCCAAATAAATCAAATTTTCGTTTGCAAGCAGCCTCAGTAACCATGGCTACAATAATGGAAATAATCATGGTTACCAGGGCATGATATCCGAATATAGCCACTGATACCACAGCTACAGGGAAAAGAGCAATCAACACATCTACCATTACTGATCGCACAGTTTCTTCCGTCTTAATATGGGGCGAAGACGTAGAAACGAGGTTGCCACTCATAACAATCACTCCCCTCTCTTGGCTTTACTTAAGACTTTCTTTTTTCGTTGATTTGTGCTTTGGCTTCTCTTATCTTTAAAGTTAAAGGTATTCCTGCCGGGCATCCAAAAGCACAGCACCCACATTCAATGCAATCCAGGGCGTTAAACCTTTCTGCACGTTCCACCATTTGCCGGTCTGCCGCTTTAGCAATAAAAGTAGGAACCAGGTAAACAGGACAAACATCAACGCATTTACCGCAATTGATACAATCAACACTTTCACCTAAATTTACCTCTTCATCAGTAAGAGCTAAAATTCCACTTGTTCCTCGAATCACTGGCACATCTACAGAAGTTTGGGATAATCCCATCATGGGTCCGCCAATAATCAATTTGCGGGTTGTTTCCTCATGCCAACCCTGTACCTCCAAAACATCTTTCACCAGAGTCCCAATACGGATTTTCAAGTTAGCAGGTTGTTTAATTCCAGAACCGGTGACAGTTAAGACTCTTTCCACTAGCGGCTTACCTTCCCTAAGAGCTTCTGTCATGGCAATGGCAGTTCCCACATTATGATTTACAACCCCTACATCCAAAGGCAATCCTCCTGAAGGAACCTCTCGCTTCGTAATGCTATATATCAGCATTTTTTCAGCGCCTTGGGGGTATTTAGTAGGCAAAGGAGCTACTTTTATGTGCGTTTCATCTTTCACCAACTCCTGCATAGTTTTAATGGCATCTGGTTTATTTTTCTCAATACCTATTACCCCGTTTTCAGCTTCAAGCGCTTTCATCATTATTTTTAATCCGTAAATAATATCTTCCGGCCTTTCTACCATCAACCTGTGGTCACCAGTTAAATAGGGCTCACACTCAGCGCCATTAATGATTACAGTATCTATAAGTTTTTCTTCAGGCGGCTTTAGCTTAACATGAGCAGGGAAAGTAGCTCCTCCCATTCCCACTATTCCGGCTTCACGAATAACCTCCCGCAATTTTTCCGGTGATAGATCTTCAAGTTCGCCTACCGGTTTGATGTCATCATTCCAGCTATCAGCACCATCTGAAGCAATAGTAACCGCCTCTACCTGCTTGCCCAGGGGATGATTATAAGGGCCTACCGATTCAACTTCCCCCGAAATACTGGCATGAATGGGAACAGAGACAAAACTTTCACTATCTCCTATCTTTTGGCCTATTTTTACTTTATCCCCAGCTTTTACTTTTGCTTCGCAGGGAGCACCTATATGCTGCTGTAAAGGTATAACTGCTTTTTGAGGCGGAGAAAATTTTGTTATGGCCACAGACTCTGTAGTTCTTTTGCTATGGGCTGGATGAACTCCTCCTTTAAAAATTGACACTTTCATGTCTGAATCACTCATGCTCTTTCACTCCTTTCTCTTCCAAATTGCTAATATATACTCTAAAACAAGCTACAAACTGAAAAATTATAATACATTTTTACGCCAGTAATTAAACTAGTGTAAAGTTTCATTCCATTCTTTTTTATCGTAGTTGCTTTCCAAACGGCTGAGTCGCTGATCAATTTTTCGCAAATACAAGAAAATCCCCACCCATCCCACCAGGACAACTACCAGCACTAATTGCAGTTCAGAGATCAAACTCACCCCCCTTATCTTCCAATCGGACTATTCGCCGGTATAATTGATTAATCCAGGCATACAGCCCCGAAAATCCCGCCAGCGAAGCCAATAATACTATTAACATCTGTGTATTCATTTGCAATTGACCTTCCACGTTAATAATTGGCTCCGGATGAAGAGAAGCATAAACTCTTGGCAAAATAAAAACCAGAAACGGAACTGCTATAAAAGCAAATAATAAGTAGACAGCGGAAAAACGAGCTCTTCTATCTCCATCACTATCAAGGGAAGAACGCAAAACAAAGAAAGCCCCATAAATAAGCAATAGAATAAAGATTGATGTTTGGCGAGGATCCCAATTCCAATAATCCCCCCATGTTACGCGAGCAAAAATTGCTCCCGTTATTGTGGCCAGGATGGTAAATAATGTGCCAATTTCAGCGTTAAAAACTGCCAGCCGGTCATAATGCAAATTTTCCGACTGTAAATATTTTATAGCATATACCATAGAAACCAGGTAAGCCACTCCACCAACCCAGGCCATGGGAACGTGAAAGTAAATTATCCGTGAATAATCACCCAACCCCATTGCTGCAGGAGCATATAGGAAAGCGGCAAATATTACTAACACCATCCACAAACCCAGGAAATATTTCACAAGCATGTTGTTTTTCCTCCTAATACTGTGTTTTCGGAAAAACTCCCAAAGTTTAAAGTTTTTTTAGCTCAATCCTCCCAAACTAAAGGAAAAAGCAGATAAGAAGCCGTTATCAAAATGAGGGGATAAAATACCAACATTTGCAAATCTCCCCCCCAGCCTAAAAGTAGCCTCCCTTTAAATGCAAGCTGGGTCACTTCTACAGCTGACAGCAAGGCCGGTAATAGAATCGGAAATGCAAGCACCGGCAACAGCGCCCCTTTCAAAGAAGCTCGCGCTACCATGGCTGACAGCAGTGTTGACGCCCCGCTTAAGCTTATAGTTCCTAACATTACTACCAAAATAACTCCTCCCACCCCATTGCCAGGTGGGCTCATGAAAAAATAATAAAATAGCAAAATCAGTAAGTTCACTATAAGCAACAAACAGGTATTAAAAATTAATTTGCCCACATAAACCAGTTCTGCAGGAACTGTCAAA
>PWGT01000129.1 GCA_003554535.1 Syntrophomonadaceae bacterium
GACGTAAATGCTGCTCTAAATATTTTGTATAGGGGCCTGGACGGGGCCTTCGGGGATAGAGAAGCAGAAGCTTCTTAAATGAACCGAGAAGCTCCGCGTTTCAACGCGGAGAGTCGTCACATAAAGTAGTAATTATAAAAAGTAAGCAGTTTATAAAATTTTGAGGTTAAAGAGTTAAAGAAAGGAAGAGAACTGTGGTTTATCTGGTAAGTGCTTGTTTGTTAGGCGTAAACACCCGCTATGACGGGAATGAAAATTTATATGAAGATATTTGCAACCACCCTCATGGGGTTTTACTGGTTCCAGTCTGCCCGGAACAGCTAGGAGGCCTTCCTACGCCACGCCCACCGGTAGAAATAAGCGGTGGTAGTGGCCTGGATATATGGGAAGGCACTGTGGAAGGCACTGCGGCAGCACTTCAAAAGGATGGAACTGATGTTACTGAGAATTTTCTTGCCGGAGCACAGGAAACTCTCAAAATTGCCCGTTTGGTGGGTGCTGAAGGTGCGATTCTTAAAACTGGTAGCCCTTCTTGCGGAAAAGGCTATATTAGAAATGGGACATTTCAAAAGAAATGGAAGAGGGGCGATGGGGTAACTGTGTCATTACTAGAAAAAGAGGGAATAAAGGTGTATACGGAAGAAAACCTGCCCTGGTCATAATTGACACTAAACTCAAGGTTTGTTATGCTATTTCTAATCTTTTTAGAACAGCAAACGGGAGGCTAAAAAAAATGGTTCAGGATAAAATCACCCTGGAAGGAATTACTTTTGATGACGTGCTTTTGGTGCCGTCAAGGTCAGAAGTATTGCCTCGCGATGTAGATATTTCTACCAAGTTGACTTCCCGGATCAAGTTAAATGTTCCTATTATTAGTGCCGGGATGGATACAGTAACCGAATCAAGAATGGCTATTGGCATAGCACGTGAAGGTGGAGTAGGCATTATCCACAAGAATATGGATATTCAGATGCAAGCTGAAGAAGTAGATAAGGTGAAAAGGTCAGAGCACGGTGTTATAACTGATCCTTTTTATCTTTCTGCCGACCACACCGTTAACGATGCGGCAGCCTTGATGGAAAGGTATCGTATTTCAGGAGTGCCCATTACTGAGGGTGGTAAGTTAATTGGAATAATCACCAACCGAGACTTGAGATTTGAAAATGACTATTCCAAGTCTATCGGGGATGTTATGACCAGTGAAGATCTTGTGACAGCCCCAGAAGGAACCACTCTACAGGAAGCCCAAGAAATACTACGAAGCTATAAAGTAGAAAAACTGCCTATAGTTGATAATAACTTCATTCTAAAGGGCTTGATCACTATAAAGGATATTGAAAAGAATATTCAGTACCCCCGGGCGGCTAAAGACGAAAAAGGTCGCCTCCTGGTAGGTGCTGCGGTAGGGGTTAGCAATGATACTTTGCCACGGGCGCAGGCGCTGGTGGACGCAGGTGTAGATGTCCTTGCTGTGGATTCTGCCCATGCTCATGGAGATCAGGTTATGGATATGATTAGCAAGATCAAGGAGAACCCCCCTGATCTGGAAATAATAGCTGGTAATGTGGCTACCCGCGAAGGAACCGAAGATCTAATCAAGGCGGGGGCTGATGCGGTAAAAATTGGAGTAGGTCCGGGATCTATTTGCACAACTCGGATCATAGCTGGAGCAGGAATGCCCCAGATAACGGCGGTAAATGAAGCCTATCGTGTAGCTCGTGATCATGGAGTGCCGGTAATCGCTGATGGAGGAATTAAGTATTCTGGAGACATAACTAAGGCTTTGGCTGCCGGTGCTGATGTTGTAATGATTGGAAGTCTGTTTGCCGGTACCGAAGAGAGTCCCGGTGATTTTGAAATCTACCAGGGGCGAAGTTATAAAGTATACCGGGGTATGGGTTCTCTGGGAGCTATGAAGGAAGGAAGCAGGGATCGTTATTTTCAAGAAAGTGACGCCAAGTTGGTTCCCGAAGGTATTGAAGGAAGGGTTCCTTACCGGGGAACCGTGGGCGATATGATTTATCAACTAATAGGTGGCTTACGCTCAGGAATGGGTTATAGCGGGGCTGCGAATCTGGAAGAATTGAAAACAGAAACCCGCTTTGTGCGCATTACCAATGCAGGACTTAGGGAGAGCCACCCTCACACTATTCAGATTACTAAGGAAGCGCCAAATTACAGTGTTTAAAGATTCGCTTACCCCCAAAACCCCTTTGTGGGAGGCTTTGCAGAAGCAACTTGCCCAGGTCAAGCATCGTTTTCATGTGCCCGCTCACCAGGCTGGTGTGTGTGATTCAAGGCGGGCGGAGCTGGATCTTACTGAGCTTGCTCACCTGGACAATCTTTTTTATCCTACCGGTGCGCTGGCTGAATCTCAAGATTTGCTTGCAAAGTCTTTTGGTTCGGAAAAGAGTTATTACCTGGTTAATGGCAGTAGCGGAGGAATAATAGCTGCAATTTGGTCTCTTTGTCATCCCGGTGATAAGGTAATTGTGAGCCGAAATGTGCATCGCTCTGTGATCACAGGGATAGTATTGAGCGGGGCTGAGCCCCTGTTTGTACCGGTAGAAGATTTCACCAGCGGTCTCCCCCTTAATATAAATGTAAATAACTTTGAATCCATACTTGCCCGAACAGAAGCGCCAAGGGCAGCAATAGTAAATAGTCCTTCCTACTGGGGAATTGCTCCTAACCTTTATAAATTGGGTCAAATAGCTCAAGAAAAAGGCCTGCCTTTAATTGTGGATGAAGCACACGGAGGCCATTTTATTTTTCATCATCAATTTCCCCTTTCTGCAAGGGACTGTGGAGCAGATATATGGGTTAATAGCGCTCATAAAACTTTGGGAGCTTTAACCCCGGGAGCATTCTTGCACAGGCAAGGAAAAAGGGTCAATATTAATGCCCTGGAAGACGCTTTGAGCATGTTTCAAACTTCCAGCCCGCCATACCCGGTTTTGGCGTCATTGGAAGCTGTGAAAGATGAGCAAAACAGGGATTGGGAAGCAGTAATAAGCCTGTCCCAATATGCAAAGGAGCAAATTAACCAGATGAGAGGATTCTCTTGCCTTGAAATTCCAGAAAACCTTCAAGGGGTTGAGTCAGAATTTGAGATGGATCCTCTCAGGTTGACTGTGATAACCAGGGAGGTTTCATTAAACGGTTACCAGGTAGGGGAGTTGCTGCGGGAAGAATATGGCATTGAAGTTGAAATGAGTGGCTTTCATTATGTTTTAGCTATTGTGCATCCGCAACATGGTAATAAAGATGTGGATGCTCTGCTTAGAGCTTTAAAAAATATTGCAAATGACTACCCCGGAGAAGGTTGGAAGCCAGGCAACCTGGAGCAAGCCTACCCCATACCCATTCTTGCAATTACACCTCGCCAGGCTGCACAGGGGGAAAAGAGGGAAATTCCCCTGGCGGAAGCTGGTGGTAGGGTATCGGCTGCCCCTGTTTATCCTTTCCCGCCAGGCATTCCAGCACTTATTCCCGGGGAATTGATTCAGGAAGAAACTTTGCAAAGACTGAAAACTCTTTGCTCTCAAGGGATAAGTGTCCCCGGTTTGGGGCCTGCCCCTAATAGGCATATATTGGTAATGGATGAATAGGTGAAGAAAGGAGGCTAGCCATGTCTCCCCGATTGTTTATAACTTTTGAAGGCATTGATGGTTCTGGGAAAACTACCCAAATAGAGCTTTTACAGAAAAAAATGAGTGAATTAGGTTATGAGTACACGTTTATAAGAGAGCCGGGAAGCACTGCTATAGGTGAAAAAATTCGCCAAATCCTTTTGTCCCCGGAAAGCAAGGAGATGCATCTTGCTACAGAAGTGATGCTGTATACTGCGGCCAGGGCTCAACTGGTCCATGAGGTTATCAATCCTGCCCTGGAAGAAGAACAGGCAGTGATTTGTGACCGCTATATTCATTCCACTCTGGCTTATCAGGGGTATGGTTTAGGCTATGATTTGGAGCAGATAAGGACCCTTAACCGGGAAGCCATAGGGGGTACCTGGCCGGATTTGACCTTTGTGTTGGATCTGGATGTGGAGGAGAGTTTTCAGAGATGTTCTCAAAAACATCAAGCGGAGGGACAGGGAAAAGATCGTATTGAACAAAGAAGCTTTGAGTTTTATCATCGAGTGCGGGAAGGATATTTGGCTATGGCCAAGGCGGATCCTAAGCGAATGGTGGTTATTCCGCCCCATTTAAATATAGAAGAAGCCCATCAAAAAATTTGGGGGATAATTTATGACAAGATTGGCTCGGGGCTTTGAACAACTTAGAGGCCAGGAAACAGTTATTAATGCTCTCCAAAAGGCAATTGAAGATGGCAGGTTGGGGCACGCAATACTTTTTTCAGGGCCGCCGGGAAGTGGAAAAAGCACCCTGGCTATGCTTACGGCCCAGGCTTTAAATTGTGAGGAGGAGGGATTGTCACCCTGCGAGGAATGTCTTTCTTGTTTAAAATTAGCCAGGGGCAATCATCCTGATGTAGTAGTGGTAGAACCTCAGGAACGGTCATTAAAGATTGATCAACTAAGAGAGGTGAGGGGGAGTTTTATTTACCACAATTATGAGGCGGAAAGTCGAGTGTGCATCATCGAAGAGGCGCATAAAATGACTGGTGCTGCAGCAGCAACTTTGTTGAAGATAATGGAGGAACCTCCTCCCCAGTTGGTATTTATCTTGACTACCCCTTATCCATCCTGGTTGCCGGCAACAATTTTGTCAAGATGCCAGCATTACGGGTTGCAAAGGTTATCTGATAAAAAGATGGAATCTTTCTTGCAGGAAACTTTTCCCGAGGCTTCACCTGAGGAGATAGCCATGGCTGTGCGCTTGGGTGAAGGTATTCCCGGAAGGGCTCTGGATGTTATTAGTCAGGACGAATGGGTCTATAGGCAGGAAATGGTTTATGGCTTTGGCAAAAAACTGATTTCTCCGGTGCTTGCTGAGCATGAACTTTTTAAAGAAGCGCGGAATTGGGCTGAACGGGAGGATCTGCATGTTTTAATGGAGTTGTTGGCTATGTTCTTTAAGGATGGACTCATGTGGAAGCTTTGCGGCGATGAGTATTCCTTACCTGATGAATCTTGGGAGGATTTTTGGAATAATTGCGTTTTTGATGATGATCTGGTATTGCAAAATTGCCTGGAGTTAGTAAATAATACCCGTAAAAGGTTATTGACTAATATTAATACTACCCTGGCTCTAGAAAACTTGTTTTTACAAATCAGAGGGAGGATTTGTTGATGTATAGTGTAATTGGTGTGAGGTTTCGCCAGGCGGGAAAAATATACTACTTTGATCCTGGTGAAGAAGAGTATGCTTTGAATGATATGGTAATAGTGGAAACTTCCCGCGGTTTGGAAATGGGAAGAGTGGTGGAAGAGAGAAAAAAAGTTAGCGAAGAAGAGATCGTTTCGCCATTGAAGAAAGTACTACGTAAGGCAACCAAGGCCGATTTTTCTCAACTTGAAGAGAACAAACGCAAAGAAGAAGAAGCTTATGAGGTTTGTTTGCAAAAAATTGCCGAACATGGCCTGGAAATGAAATTAATTCGGGTGGAATACACTTTTGACCGCAGCAAAATTATTTTCTACTTTATTGCCGATGGGAGAGTAGATTTCCGGGAACTGGTTAAAGACCTGGCTTCTATCTTCCATACCCGTATTGAACTGCGGCAGATTGGAGTTCGGGATGAAGCCAAATTGATTGGCGGAATAGGTCCCTGTGGTCGTCCTTTCTGCTGTGCTACATTTCTGGAAGATTTTGAATCAGTTTCTATCCGGATGGCCAAAAGTCAAAACCTCTCCTTAAATCCCACTAAGATATCCGGGGTTTGCGGGCGTTTGATGTGTTGCCTTCGTTATGAAGCTGATACTTACGATGAAGTTAAAGATGAATACCCCGATGTAGGTGACCAGGTGATAACCCCTGATGGGGAAGGCATAGTGGTTTCCATAAATGTAGTTAAGAAGATGATTCAGGTGGAACTTACTGAACTGCAAGTTCACCGAGAGTTTCCCGTGGAGGAAGTTGGGACAGTAGAAGAGGAATTATAACTACTAAGACTAACACAAGGGCAAGATAGAGGTTAAATCCTGTATGGGTACGAAGGGATAAATGAGGGCGATAAAATGGATAATATAGAGGGGGGCACTCTTTTTATTTGTGCAACCCCCATCGGTAACCTGGAAGATATGACCATAAGAGGTTTAAATGTGCTACGGCAAATAGATGTAATTGCCTGCGAAGATACCCGCCGCACCATAAAGCTATTAAATCATTTTGAAATTAAACCGGGACGGGTGCTTAGTTTTCATGAGCACAGCCCACCTCAAAAGGTTGATGAACTTGTAGATGAGTTGGAATCTGGAAATGACTTAGCCCTGGTTGCTGATGCCGGGACTCCCTGCATTTCCGATCCTGGCGCAGATTTGATAAAAAGATGCCGGCAAAGGGGTTTTAAGGTAACTGTGCTGCCCGGGCCTTCAGCAATAACTGCTGCTCTTGCTGTATCCGGTTATCAGTCAGATAGTTTTGTTTTTTGGGGTTTTTTAAATCGTCTTTCGGCAAAAGAGCGGCGTAAAATCATGGCCCAAGACCGGAACCGGGTAGTGGTTATGTTTGAGTCTCCTCACCAGATTGTTACTACTTTACAAGAACTCCAGGAAGTAAGAGGCGATTGGGAAGTAGTTGTGGTCAGGGAGTTGACCAAAAAATTTGAAGAAGTGATACCAGGCACGCCGGCTGAACTTAAAGAACATTTTGGTTCCCAGAGCCCCCGCGGGGAAATAACCATAGTAATACCTCCTCAAGATGTTCCAGAGGATTCTATTTCCGATTATTTTTTGAAGAGAGATCTCCAAAATCTAGTGAGTGCCGGGGTTCCTTCCAAGCATGCGGTAAAATCAGTGGCTTTGTTGCGGGAAGTTTCGCGAAGAAGGGTGTATGAACTTCAGCTTGAATTGGAAGGTAAGTGAGTAAAATTTCCCCAAAAAAAAGCAGCTTTTAAAAAGCTGCCTATTAATTATTATTGAAATCAAGTTAGTGTCAACATGGCTTGATTTAGCCTTTGTTCAACGCGGCAATGCATTCCGGACAAACATTTTTGCCCATGTGTTGTTTCACATTGTCTGCATTGCTACAGAAGATGCAAGCTGGCTCGTACTTATTCAAGATGATTTTTTCGCCGTCTACGTAAATTTCGAGGGCGTCTTTGATTTCAATGCCCAGAGTTCTGCGGAGCTCGATAGGAATTACTACTCTTCCCAGCTCATCCACCTTACGTACAATTCCTGTTGACTTCAAATTTACCCCTCCTTTTCGAGTTATTTCGACAAATGCAACAACAGTATACCAGTAATTGCCATAGAAATCAACAGTTTTCACCAGAAAAGTAACTTTTTAAATATTGAATTTTTTTAATAAAAAGTTATAATCTGTTTTTTTATGATTGCCATATACAATGCAATGTTGCTGGCTAAAAATGTTTGAACCTACTATTACCTTGACACTGAGGGATTTTTTGTTATAATTACTGTAACTGCTCAGCTTCCTGCGGAAATGATATATGTATATCAACCCGTTAGTCTAAGCAATGTGTTATCAAATCTTAACAATTTATGACGGAGGCCTCACTTATGAACAAAGACACAACTTTTTATATAACAACTCCTATTTACTATCCCAGCAGCAAGCTACATATAGGGCATTCCTATACTACGGTTGCAGCTGATGCCATAGCCCGCTTCAAAAGACTTACCGGTTATGAGGTGTGGTTCTTGACGGGTACTGATGAGCACGGCCAGAAAATTCAACGTCAGGCGGAAGCTGATGGGAAACAACCCCAACAATTTGTGGATGAAGTGGTGGAGGGTATTAAGGAGTTGTGGTCTGTCCTTGATATTTCCCACAATGACTTTATTCGCACTACTGAAGATAGGCACAAAGAAGTTGTCCAGAAGATATTTAACCAATTTTATGAAAATGGCGATATCTATAAAGGAAAATACGAGGGGTGGTATTGTACTCCTTGTGAATCTTTTTGGCTGGAAAGGCAGCTGGAAGAAGGAAAATGCCCCGACTGCGGGCGGGAAGTAGAAATGGTTTCGGAAGAAAATTATTTTTTCCGTCTTTCTAAGTATGCAGATCGCCTCTGGGAGCATATTGAGAATAATCCAGAATTTATTCAGCCTGTTTCCCGTAAAAATGAAATGATCAAGAATTTCCTCGAACCCGGCCTGGAAGATCTTTGTGTCTCGCGTACAACTTTTGATTGGGGCATTCAAGTTCCCTTTGATCAGGATCACGTTATTTACGTATGGCTGGATGCTCTTAGCAATTACATCACTGCTCTGGGCTATCTTTCGGATGATGATAACAAATTCCAAAGATATTGGCCGGCAGATGTTCACCTTATGGCCAAGGAAATTGTCAGGTTTCATGCTATTTATTGGCCAATTTTCTTGATGGCTCTGGATTTACCCCTTCCCAAAAGTGTTTTTGGACATGGGTGGTTGATGCTTAATGAGGGGAAAATGTCTAAATCCAAAGGAAATGTAGTTGATCCTATTGTGCTGGCTAATCGCTACAGCACTGATGCTATTCGTTATTATTTGCTTAGGGAAATTCCTTTTGGCGCCGATGGGGTTTTTACAATTGAATCCCTGGTCCAGCGAATTAACTATGATTTGGCCAACGATCTGGGGAACCTGGTAAGCAGGACTTTAACTATGATCGAAAGGTATTTTGATGGTTATCTGCCGACTCCAGAGGTTGCTGCCAATGAAGATGATAAGCTGAAAGAAGTTGCTTTGCAAGCTCCGGCTCGGATGGAAAGTTCAATGAATGATTTGCAGATCAGTGTTGCCTTGGGCGAGTTATGGGAATTGGTGCGTCAGTGCAACAGGTATATTGATCAAAATGCACCTTGGGATTTGGCCAAAAACGGAGATGAAAATTCGCAGGGGCGTTTGCAAACAGTGATGTATAACCTTGCCGAGGGAATTCGTTTTATAAGTGTTTTGTTACAGCCGTTTATGCCTAAAACTTCAGAAAGCATCTGGTCCCAGTTGAATATTTCTGAAGCAAAAAAACTCCAAACATGGGAAAGTATTGCTAATTGGGGCGGTTTGCAGGCTGGTCAAATGGTAAAAAGGGAAGAAGATCTTTTCCCGCGTCTTAACTTGAACAAGGAGCTTAATTGGAGTTCAGGCGGAGATGAGAAAGAGAAAGACACAGATTCTGAAAAGCAGCAGGATCTAATTAATATTAAAGAGTTTAACAAGGTAGAGATGCGCACAGGCAAGGTTATTTCTGCGGAGCCCGTTCCCAAGGCGGATAAATTGCTCTGCGTGAAAGTAAAATTGGGTGAAGATGAGGTTAAGCAAGTAGTGGCTGGCATCGCCCTTTCTTATTCTCCCGAAGACATTATCGGCAAAGATGTGATAGTGGTTACCAATTTGCAACCTACCAAGATGAAAGGTGTTCTTTCCGAAGGGATGTTGCTGGCGGCTACTGACGAAGCTGGAAATTTAAGCCTTGTTACCCTGGATACAGACCTTCCCCCTGGAAGTAAAGTGACTTAAAGAGGTGTTTAACCGTTGATAGATACACATGCCCATTTGGATTTTCCCAACTTTAAGGAAGATTTTGATGCAGTTTTGCAGAGGGCAGAAGAAAACAATATTGAGTCTATTGTTTGTGTGGGCATTGATGAGGAATCATGTTTTAGGGTCGTAGAACTGGCTGATACTTATCCCCATATTTGGGCTACGGTTGGAGTTCACCCCCATGATGCTCAGAATGTTTCCCGGCGTTATTTGCTCTTGCTTGAAGAACTGGCTGCGTCTCCCCAGGTTATTGCTATTGGGGAAACTGGGCTTGATTACAATAAAAATCGCTCTCCTCGCAAGGTGCAGCAAAAAGTTTTTCGAGAGCAGCTTCAATTAGCAGTTCGCGTGAACAAGCCGGTAGTTATTCACTGCCGAGATGCTCACGAAGATTTATTAAAAATTATAGTTGAAGAGGGCATCGAGCAGATAGGTGGAATTATGCATTGTTTTTCCGGAGACAAAGAATTTGCCCGCCGCACTCTGGATTTAGGGCTGTATATTTCTTTTGCAGGTCCCGTAACCTATCCCAAATCCCATCGCCTGCGAGAAGTAGTAGAAGAAGTACCTCTTGAGCGAATTCTCCTGGAAACTGATTGTCCCTTCCTGGCTCCTCAGCCCGTGCGAGGCAAACGAAATGAACCCGCGTATGTAAAATATGTGTATGAAACTGTAGCTGATTTGAAAGGTATCTCTGTTCAAGAATTACATAAATATTGTCGACAAAATTTGCAAAGCCTAACCGGAATTACCCTCCCTTAAAGATCCCAACTTCCCTCTCGTTTATAATCAATTTTTGGTATTGCATGAAAATATTGCTATGTTTGATGATTTGCACGGTAACGTTTATTGCCAGCATAAATCATTTTTGCATTGTATATAATAGGGAAGTAAATGGACAGGTTTGAATGGAAATTAATGGTTTTTGGGTTTAAAAGTGCGAACTTGATTGGAAAACCATAGGACGGGAGGTTTATTAACAAAACTTAATATTAACAGAGGAATGTTTTGTTGACAATAATAAATCGGTAGGGATAAAATGTAACAAGAATGTTACAGTTTTGTAACACAAGAGGTGAAAATATGTTCGATATTTTAAGGAATATTAATTTTCTTAACAACCAGAAAAGTGCAGGAGGTAACATGTTAAAAAGATTTACATCGAGTGCAGTAATTATTTTTATGCTGGCATCTGTGATTGGAATGGGAGCAATTTATTTAGGTTCCCAAAAGCCAGTAGAAGTTTATGTGGATGGCGAGCTGTATGAAGAGGTAAGAACTACCAGTAGGACTCCTCAAGAGGTATTTGCTGAAATAGACCTGGAAGTGGATTCTAAAGACAGGGTTAATCCCTCCAGGGATGAAATTTTAACGCGTGGTAAAAGTATTAAAGTAGAAAAAACTTTTCCTGTTTATGTGCTTGCAGATGGCGAAAAAGAACAAGTATGGACTCCAAAGCTTTCTGTTGGGGAACTATTAAAGGAGGTAAATTTGGAGTTGGGAGAATTGGATGAGATTGAACCGGAAAAGGATGAAAAACTTGAACCTTATGATGAAGTTAAAATAACCCGGGTGGAAAGAATATACACTACCTCAGAGAGGGAAGTTCCCTATGAATCGGTATATCGGAATAGCTCTTCTCTGGACCGGGGAAATACCCGGGTGGTATCTGATGGGGAAGATGGGGTCATGGAAGAAAAAATAGAAAAGATATATAAAGACGGTGAAAAAGTAGAAGAAAAAGTGGTAGAAGAAAATATTATTAAAGAGCCAAGTGATGAAGTGCTGGAAAGAGGAACCCGCGATACCATACCAGGCGAACCGGTAGAGTTTGAAGAGTCAATGCAGGTAGAAGCTACTGCGTATTGCCCCTGTGGCCAGTGTGGTAGTGGCACACAGAGAACTGCTACCGGTGCAAGGGCTGAAGCTGGAAGCGGAACGGAAAATGACCCTCACCTTATTGCAGTGGATCCCCAGGTCATTCCCCTGGGCACCAAAGTGTACCTGGAAGACTATGGATATGCTGTGGCTCAAGATACAGGAGGGGCAATTCGGGGTAAAAAGATAGATTTATTGTTCAGTGACCATGGTGCGGCTTCCAGTTTTGGCAGGAGAAGTCTTAAGCTATATGTAATTTCTAATTAGCTTAAATTTAGCTTAACTCCCTTTATCTGGGTAGAAAGGAAAGCAGGATTATTTTACCGGAAGAGATGAAGGAATTAAATATATATTCCCCCCGCCAGATAAAGCAACTTATGGTGGAGAATAGTCTTCACCCGCACAAAAGGTGGGGGCAAAACTTCCTGGTCGATGCCAATATTGCCCAAAAAATTTTAAGAGAAGTGAATCTACAGCCCGGGGACCGAATAATTGAAGTAGGCCCCGGGCTTGGTGCTTTGACCCTGCCTATGATTCAGAGTGGGGCTTCAGCTTTGGCTGTGGAAATAGATTCCGGGCTGGTAGAGGTGTTGGAGTATCTCCTTGAAGACTATCCCTGTAAGTACATTGTACAAGGCGATGTTCTTAAACTTGATTTAGGTTGTCTGGCAAAAGCATGCTGGGGAAATGAAAATGATAATCCTATAAAGATTGTAGCCAATTTGCCTTATTACATCACTTCTCCTTTTACCTATTCTTTGTTGGAAAGTGAACTTGAATGGCATAGAGCTGTATTAATGGTCCAAAAAGAGGTTGCTCAAAGATTGACAGCTAACCATGACTCTCCTCACTACGGAGCCCTTTCTGTGTTGTGTGGCTATTTTACAAACATGCACATGGCTTTTAATGTATCTTCGAATGTTTTTTATCCTTCTCCCCGGGTGGATTCTGCAGTAGTAGTGATGGAGCCCAAACAAGAGAAAGATCCTCCCCTGCAGGATGAATCTTGCTTTATTAATCTTGTTAATCACCTGTTTCGTTATCGACGCAAAACTATGAGCAATTCCTTAAGTTATTACCTGGGACTGGAGCGAGTTCAGGTTGACAAAATTTTAATTGATGCAGAAATTGATCCTAAACAGCGTCCGGATGTTGTTACACCGCAAAAATTTGCAAATCTTAGCAGGTTGATATATAATAATATTTAATCAAGTAGAGGAATCAACATTTGAATTATGTAAACAAGAGTTTGTTTGAACCAGGGTAAAAAATAATTATGAAAGGCTGAAATTATGAATTTCTTTAGTCCATCCCGGGGAGAACTTTCATTTGACGGAGTTTTTGAAGATCTGATTAATTATATTAACGATAGCTGTGAGGAAGCTTATAAGCTTATTATAGGTTCTGATTCTCACGTGTATCTGGAGGATGGAGTTACTTTTGTAACAGCAATTGTTATTCACCGCGTTGGTAAAGGTGGGCGGTATTATTTTTCCAAGCAAAAAAAACAGTTTATGGACAGTATTCGGCAGCGCATTTTTTATGAAACTTCCCTGAGCCTGGAAGTGGCCAGCCGTCTAACAGAAAAGCTATCACAAAACGGTCATGCTGATTTGAATGTGGAAATTCATTTAGATGTAGGCGAAAAAGGTGAGACCAAAGAAATAATAAAAGAAGTTGTAGGGATGGTAATTGGTAGTGGCTACGATGCTCGAATTAAACCGGATTCTTATGGTGCTACCAAGGTAGCGGATAAGTATACTAAATAGGGGTTTAGGGGTTTAGTATTATCTCGGGATTATTCAGGAATGATTCCGGGAGGAAAAATTTAGTAGGCAGGCAGCTTGACAATAACTAGTGTTTTATGTTAAGATAATAATGTTGGAAAGGTGAATTCAGTAAACTATACTGAGGTGATATGGTTGGCTAAAGATGTCCTGCGTGAAATTCGCAAGAACCTGGAGCCCCGGGTAGGAGAGAAAATTAAATTGAAAGCTAATCGGGGACGAAGAAAGACTTTTGAAAAAGAAGGTGTATTGGAAAGTACCTATCCGTCTATTTTCGTAATCAAAGTTGAAGAGCCTAACTACGATCAAAGATTTACTTTTAGTTATGCCGATGTATTGACCGAAACAGTTGAACTAAGCTTTTATAATGACAATAAGATGTTTGCGGTAGGGATCAAGTAATAATCACTGCAATATTATAATTTTTAAAAAAAGAACCTTGTTAAGGGTTCTTTTTTTTTTGAGATTTTATTGGGGATTTTATTCTTCAAATGCATTATTTCGCAATAATCGCCATATATTTTCGAGTATGCTTTCGGCAAATAAATAGATAATAATAGATGCCACCTTAATTAAAGGAGTTGATGCTGTGGCTCGTTCGCATCCAGTGATGTCCGATGCGCTCAAGTATGAGATTGCTAAGGAGATGGGAGTGGACGAAATTGTAAACCGTGAAGGATGGGGCAGCGTTTCATCCCGCCAGTGCGGGAACATTGTAAAACTGGCCCTCCAAAAAGCGGAACAAGCGCTACAAGAAGCTGAGTCTGAAAACTAAAGGTGGCAGAGGGTGTGCCCTTCGGGGCACATCTTTTTTTACAGTACTTTAAAGGATTTTCTATATCTAAATGGAATTAATGAGTGTGAAAAAATACCTTAACGAATTTTGGGGCACATAATGTTAATAAAAGCGTATGCAAAGATAAACTTGGGTTTAAAAGTTCTTTTTAAAAGAGATGATGGCTACCATGAGATTGAAACTGTAATGCAGGAAATAGGGCTATGTGATTATCTTAAGTTTGAAGAGTTTACAGGGGATTGTATTGAAGTTGAATGTATCGGGATGGATATTCCCAGCGGAGAAAACTTGGTCTATAAAGCTGCGCAAGAATTAAGCGTGTGGAATAATAATACTGCCGGAGTCAAAATTTACCTTTACAAGAACATACCGGCGGGTGCGGGATTGGGAGGAGGTAGTAGTGATGCTGCAGCTACTATTTTGGCATTAAATGATATCTGGAAGCTGGGATTAACTCAAAATCAGTTAGTTCAGATCGCTGCTAATCTGGGAGCTGATGTGCCTTTCTTCCTCTATGGGGGAACTGCCCTGGCAAGGGGCAAGGGGGAGCAAATTATTGAATTGCCTGCTATGCCTTTTTGGGGGGTAGTGTTGGCCAAGCCGCCGGAGCTTTTCACTTCTACTGGAAAAATATATGCCCGGGTGACTCCGGGGGCTAGTTATTCTTTTAATTACGATCCTTTATTAGTAAGCTTGAAGGGGGGAGATAGAAAAGGGATATGGGAGTGGATGAAGCAGAACAATCTGAATATGCTTGAAGAAGTAGTGTTGCGGGATTACCCCGAGTTAAATGTTCTCAAGGAATATTTTATGCAAATGGGATTGATTCCAATATTGTCAGGAAGCGGGCCTACAGTTTTCGCTTTTACCCGGACGTATCAGGAAGCCATGGAGTCAGCCCGATGTTTAGAAAATAAAGGATATGATGCTTGGGCTTGCTGGACAAATTGAATTTGAACCAAATCAAGAAGGTGAGGAGATAAATTGTTAAGTGCAGTAATTTTGGCAGGCTCTTCCAAGATAGGGGAACTTGAAGAGCAAGAGAATGTAGATAATAAAGCTTTCATAAAGGTTAATCATTTAACAGCGCTGGAGGTACTCCTCAATACCCTGGGGGAAGTAAGGAGATTAGATAAAATAGTAATAGTAGGCCCCGAAGATAAATTGGAAAAAATCAGGGAAAAGGGGTATCAATTTGAGATAACTCCTCAGTGGGATAATCTTCTTGATAATATAGCGGCAGGGTTAGAGAAGGTAGAACCAGAGAAGCCTTGTGTGGCAATGTCTGCGGATATTCCTCTCCTTACTGCAGAAGCTGTGGAAGATTTTATTGAGCGATGTGAGCCTTTTAACCATGATTTTTATTATCCTGTAATATCTAAAGAGGTTTATCAAAAGAACTTTCCTCAGGGAGATAGGACTTACGTGCCTTTGCGAGAAGGGGTTTATACAGGTGGGAATTTAATGATCATTAAGCCGTACTGGTTATTGGAAAAGCTTGATGAAATACATAAATATGTTTCTTACCGCAAACGTCCCTGGAAATTAGCCCGGACTCTTCCTTTATCTTTGATTGTTAAATTTTTATGCAAGCGGTTGCAGATAAATGAACTGGAAGATTATGTGTCTAAACTGTTGGGGATTAAGGCCAAAGCGCTAGAAACACCTTACGTGGAAATAGGGGGGGATATGGATAAACCTGCTGATTTGAAATTGATCAAAGAGGTAATTGATTTGGGTAATGAAACTTAAATGTGAAATTTTTCTCAGATTGGCAGGAGTTTGGCATAACACGTTGAAATAATTGAATACGTACTTAAGTATATTTAAGTAAACCTAGATCAAGCAAAATGGTGCCGGGGGTGTAAGACTTTGGAGATCACTGACGTCAGGGTTCGAAAGATTAACGAGGAAGGGCGAATGAAAGCAATTGTTTCTATTACTTTTGATGATCAATTTGTTATTCATGATGTAAGAGTTATAGAAGGGAACAATGGTTTGTTCGTGGCCATGCCCAGCAAGAAAACACCTTCCGGAGAGTTTAAGGATATTGCCCATCCTATAAACACGGAAGCACGGAATTATATTGAAGAGGCAGTGATTGAAGCTTATCAAGTGGAGTTGGAACAGGAAGAATATGAGAGTGCAAATTGAAAATTATTATCAATGAATATTTTTAAAAAAGGAGTTAAAAGCTCCTTTTTTCTTTTGGGCAAAATATAGTATTATGATATGGGATAAATAACAATTGGTCAGGAGCGGATGCAAAATGAGTTTTGCTGGAGCAATTATTTTAGCAGCAGGGCAAGGGACGCGTATGAAATCTTCTACTCCCAAAGTTTTGCATGATCTGTGTGGAAAACCGATGGTCAAGCATGTTGTTGACGTTGTTTCTACCCTGACTGACAATATATACCTGGTTATAGGCCATCAGGGGGAAGAAGTAAAAAATTATCTGGAGCATGAAGGGCTTTCCCTTAATTATGTTTATCAAGAGCAGCAACATGGCACTGCTCATGCAGTACAGATGGCTTTGGATAATTTGCCCGATGAGGGAAAAGTTTTGGTTCTTTGTGCGGATGCTCCTTTATTGAGGCAAGAATCTTTAGAGGAACTTTTTCAAATGGAAAATAAAACTGCGGCATTCATCTTAACTGCCGAGGTGCCTGATCCCACAGGTTATGGAAGAATTTTGCGAGACAAAGAAGGGCTTGTTTATTCTATCCTCGAAGATAGAAATACTAATGCAAAACAAGCTAAAATTAAAGAAGTTAATACAGGGACCTACTGCTTTAATCTTCAACATTTAAAAAAATATATCACCCAAATAAAACCGGATCCGATTAAAGGAGAATATTACCTTACTGATATCATTTCTCTCATGGTTGAAAATAATTTGGTAGTTAAAAGCTTAACTCTGAATGATCATCGTGATGGGTTGGGAATTAATGATTTTTCTCAACTGGCGGAAGCCGCTGCTATTATGCGCCAGCGTATAAATCACCAGTTAATGCTGTCAGGGGTAAATATTATAGATCCTAATACTACTTATATAGACTGCCAGGCAGAGGTTGGCGTAGAGACGGTTATATTACCCCAAACCATGATCACTGGCGACACTAAAATCGGGCAGGGTTGCCGATTAGGTCCAGCTACTACGGTACAAAATAGTAGAGTGGAAGATGGAGTCACGTTAAAAAATTCGGTGGTTGAAGAAAGCAGTATTGGCAAAGAATCAAATGTAGGTCCGTATGCATACTTGAGGCCAGGTACTGAAATCGGGGAAGGGGTTAAGATCGGCGACTTTGTGGAAGTTAAAAATTCCCACGTAGAAGAGGGTACTAAAATACCCCATTTAAGCTATATAGGAGATGCAGATATCGAATCCGGAGTAAATTTTGGAGCGGGAACCATTATAGTCAATTACGATGGCCAGAATAAACATCGCACCAAAGTAGGAAAGGGAGCTTTTATTGGCTGTAACAGCAACCTGGTTGCTCCCATCAAAATAGGGAGAGGAGCTTACATTGCAGCTGGTTCAACTGTAAACCAGGATGTGCCGGAAGAATCCCTGGCTTTTGCCCGTTGTCGGCAGGAGAATAAACACGGTTTGGCCAAAAGATTCTTGAAGAAGAAAACATAATTATTCCTCAGTATTTTATTTGCTTATGTTTAAAATACAAGGTGTTCATGAATGAATTTAAAGTAGTTAAGTGTTTTTAGCAAACACAATTATTTGAGCTTGCCTGAACTTGAAAATATCTATTGAAAAAAAACCCTTGTTGGGGGATAATAATTTGGCAGGCTTTCGCGTTATTTATCAGAATTTGTATAAAAATGATAAGTGAATCACTGGGCTAGGGGGAGGTTATTTGCATGTCTACGTTAAAGAATAATGTCAAAATATTTAGTGGGACGGCAAACAGAGAATTGGCAGAGGAGATCGCACAGTATGTAGGTGTTCCCCTGGGGAGGGCTGACATAAGTCGTTTTAGCGATGGTGAAATTACTATTAATATTGGAGAAAGCGTGCGGGGCAAAGATACATTTATTATCCAGCCTTTATGTGCTCCTGCCAATGAAAATATTATGGAGTTGCTCATTATGGTGGATGCTTTAAAACGGGCTTCAGCTAATTCGGTAACTACGATAGTGCCTTATTACGGTTATGCCCGGCAGGATCGAAAAACAAGGGCTCGCGATCCCATTACGGCAAAGCTTATAGCAGACCTTGTAACGGCAGCAGGCGCAAGCAGAGTAGTAGCTATGGATTTGCACGCAGGACAAATTCAGGGTTTTTTCAATATTCCTTTTGACAACCTTACGGCTATTTCTATTTTGGCTAATTACTTTAAGGAAAAAAAGATCGAGAATGGGGTTGTGGTATCCCCAGATTTAGGGGGAGTGACCAGGGCCCGTGAGCTGGCGAATTACCTGGAAACGCCCATTGCTGTTATTGACAAGAAAAGGGCTTCTCCTAATGAATCAGAGGTAATGAACATTATTGGCGAAGTATCGGGACGAACCGCTATCGTTATTGACGATATTATTGATACGGGAGGAACTATAGTGCAGGGAGCTCAAGCCTTAATTGACAGTGGTGCTACTGAAGCTTATGCTTGCTGTACTCATCCTGTTTTTAGTGGACCGGCCATGGATCGGATGTGTTCCTCAGTCTTAAAAGAAATAGTGGTAACTAACACTATACCTTTTATTAATGGTTGCCCCGGTGAAAAGTTTGTGATCCTTTCAGTAGCAGAGCTTATTGGTGAAGCTATTATTCGAATTTATGAAAATCGTTCAGTTAGTGAACTTTTTGAATAATGTGCGCTGAGATATGATTGGAGAAGACCTTCAGAAGCGTGGGAATAAAGGATTTTTCGTGAAAAATTGACGAACCCCTTTTATCTGTTGTATACTATAATTTGTTTTTAATGTTGAGGAGGAGGTTTAAGGTTATGGAAAGACTGGGTTTACAAGCCAAATTACGTTATGGTGGAAATAAAAAAGGAGAGTTGAATCGTTTTCGCAAGCAGGATCAAGTGCCGGGAGTAGTTTATGGAAGAGGCAAAGAGAATCTTCCTGTATTGCTGGATGGACGCTTGCTCCGCCAGGCTCTGTCTTCGGGTGCTGGATCTAACGCCATTATCGAGCTGCAAATAGAAAACGGAGATTCTCAAAAAGAGAAAACAACGGAAACGGTTATGTTTAAAGAGGTGCAGCGTGATATCCTGGTTCGTGATCGCTTGCTGCATGTTGATTTTATTCGCATCTCTATGCAAGAAAAAATGGTAGCAAGTGTTCCTGTTCAAGTTATTGGTGATTCTGATTCACCTGGCGTAAAAGAAGGCGGCATTGTGCAGGTCTTGCTAAGGGAAGTAGAAGTCTACTGCCTCCCTGCTTCTATACCGGATTCCATAGAAGTAGATATTTCTGCGCTGAATCAGGGTGAAAGCCTTGTAGCTAACGATCTGGTGTTACCTGAAGGTGTTGAGCTAAGTACCGATCCTGAGGAGACAGTAGTTCTTATTGCAGCTCCATCTGAAGAAGTTGAGCCTTCAGAAGAGGAAGAAGCTGCTGAAGAGGCTGTTGAGGAAGACCAGGAGTCTGCTGTCGATGAAGGTGATGAAGAATCTGCAGAAGAGTAAAAAAGTATGTGGTGGCGACGTAGAAGTTCATTTTCATACTTAATATTTGGCCTGGGCAATCCCGGTAATAAATATGCCCATACCCTTCATAATGCAGGTTACAGAGTAGTAGAAAATTTGGCCACCAGACTCGGTGCGCCAAAACCCCGTAAACGGGATACTTATCTTTATACAGAATCTAAATATGAGGGGAAAAATTTATCTCTAATTCAACCGCTTACCTATATGAATCGGAGTGGGGAAGCAGTACGTCAGGCTTTGCACTGGTACCGAGTAGAACCGGAAAAAATTTTAGTAATATACGATGATATGGACTTACCGCCCGGCACTATTCGCTTGCGCCCGCGCGGTGGAAGTGGTGGGCATGGAGGGCTTAAATCCATTGTTAATACACTTGATAGTCAGGAATTTCCCCGCCTGAGGATTGGGATCGGCAAGCCACCGGAAGGCATAAATGCTCCTGCCTATGTGCTGGGGAAGTTGGAAGGAGAAATGGCATCTGCCCTTGAAGATGCTGAAGAAAAGGCAACTGAGGCTGTATTAACTTTCATAGGTTATGGAATTGAAGAAGCTATGAACAAATTTAATGTATTGTCTTGATATAAAATTTCTGTTATAATATTTTGAAAATGAATAATTAACAGCAAGGAAAGGGTAAAGTAAGGTAACCCTTTTTTCTAAAGAGACTCTGGGTCGTGGCTGAAAGCCTGGAGGAAAAGAGCTACCTGAAGTTCACCCTGGAGCTGTCGGCTGAAACTCCTGCTATAATTGGGAGCAAGTAGGCTGGACCGGGTTCTTCGCCGTTATCACGAAGCAGGTATAAGGAGCCGTTTTTAATATGGTTCTCGTACCGGGTAAAGCGAGCCGTGAACTCGGCTAAGTAGGGTGGTACCGCGGAAGAAATGACTTTACGCCCCTAAAGGCGTGAAGTTTTTTTATTTTGGGAGCTGCTACTTTCGTCCCTAACAGGAGAAGTAGCAGCTTTTTTAGTTTAAAATATTAATAAATCTCAAGGGAGGGAGTAAAAAATGATTGTAGTCATGAACCTGGATGCAGGGGAGGAAAATGTAGAGGCGGTAAAGGAAAGATTACACCAAATGGGGTACAAAACTCACCCTATCTATGGCACTGCTCGGATAGTTATTGGGGCTATTGGTTTGGAAAAATCGGCAACTCCACCTACCGGCTTGGAAACTATGCCGGGTGTGGAAAAAGTAATGCGAATAATGGCACCTTACAAAATGGTAAGCCGGGAAGTGAAAAATGAAGATAGCGTAATAGAAGTGGGTGGCGTGCGAATCGGAGGAAATCAACTGACAGTGATGGCAGGTCCATGTGCAGTGGAAAGTTATGACCAGATTTACAAAATAGCTAAAGGAGTAAGTCAAAGCGGTGCTCAGGTACTAAGAGGAGGAGCTTTTAAACCTCGTTCTTCTCCTTATAGTTTTCAGGGTCTGGAAGAAGAAGGCTTGAAATTTATGGCTGAAGTGCGGGATGAACTGGGGATGATTACTGTTACTGAAACAATAACTCCGGCGGATGTAGAATTAGTAGCCAGTTATGCAGATATAATTCAAGTTGGTGCCCGCAACATGCAAAATTATGCTCTGTTAAAGGAAGTTGGCAAATGTGGAAAGCCAGTTCTTCTCAAGAGAGGATTTGCCTCTACCATCGAAGAGTGGCTAATGGCAGCTGAGTATATTGTTAACGAAGGCAATTTGCAGGTGATACTTTGCGAAAGAGGGATCAGGACTTTTGAAACTTATACCCGCAATACACTGGATATAAGTGCAATTCCACTGGTAAAGATTCTTTCGCATTTGCCGGTTATTGTAGACCCCAGTCACAGTGCTGGAGACTGGCGACTGGTTTCGCCTCTGGCTAATGCTTCTGTTGCAGCTGGTGCTGATGGGGCTCTGGTGGAAGTGCATCATACACCTAATGAAGCCTTGTGTGATGGTGCTCAGTCCCTGACTCTGGAGAATTTTGATAACATGATGCAAGAGTTGAATCAGATAGCCAAAGCTGTGAACAGGAGTATGGCTACCTCAGACAATAAATGCGTTGAAGGGAAGGAGAAGGTTTAAAATGACCAGTATGGGCTATTTAGGTCCTGCAGGTACCTTTACAGAGGAGATAGCTTTGATATATGTTCAGGAAATAGAATCCTTGCAACTTCAGGAGTTTAAATCTATTGATGGTATTATTGAGCAAGTAGCAGCCGGCCAATTAAACCAGGGGATAGTCCCCCTGGAAAACTCTCTGGAGGGCAGTGTAAACATTACCCTTGATATGCTGGTTCAAAATGATGTTTACATTAACAAGGAAATTGTTTACCCTATTTCCCATTGCTTGATGGTTCCTCCTGGAGTTAGTGACCTTAGAGATATTCAAACCTTGTATTCGCATAGCCAGGCTTTTTCCCAGTGCCGGGATTATGTTAAAAATTATTTGCCTGCAGTGGAGCAGGTTCCTCTGGAGAGCACGGCTGCTGCTGCTCAAAGGGTAGCTTCTGAGGATAAAAGAGTTGCAGCAATTGCACCTGCCCGGGCTGCAGATTTGTTTGGATTGCGAATAATGGCTAAAGATATTCAGGATGGGGTTGGTGCCGAAAAAAATGGCAATATGACCAGGTTTGTAGTGGTTTCTTCTATCGATCATCATCTCACAGGCAAGGATAAGACGTCGATTATTTTTGCCATAAAAGATGGTCCTGGAAGTTTGTATGGTGTTTTGGGTATTTTTGCTCACCGCAATATAAATCTCACTCGTATTGAGTCTCGGCCTTCTCGGCAAAGCTTGGGCGAATATTTATTCTTTATTGACTTTGAAGGTCATAAAGAGGAAAATAATATTAAAGAAGCTCTGGAAGAATTGAAAGAGCAAACGAAGTATTTAAAAATGCTGGGATCATACCCTCAGGTAAACTATTTTACCGGGATCAGGAGTTAAGCCAACTATTTCTGCCTTACTTCCTGCTCTTCCTGGTTCTTAAAATTATATTTTATTATTATTTAGTGTTTATCGGGGGAGAATAACCTTTAACTAAAGTTAACTTTAACTAAAGTTAAGGGATAGAGGTGTGTACAATTATTTTTACTGCGTGTGGAGACATTTACATTATCAATTACCAATTACATTTTTTAAAAACATATGTTTTTCTTAAAGGAGGGCAGTATGAATTTAAAGCCACTGCTGAAGTTTTGGAAAAATGATGGAAACTTCAACCATATAAAAGAAAACCTTTTCTCAAGCCAGCAGTATCGGGCTTTGATAACTGGGCTTGAGGGCAGCCAGCGTAATTTTTTCTGGAGTTCTTTAATTGCTGAAAGCAGGAAAACTACTCTGATCATTACCAGTAACTCTATGCGTGCTGAAAAAATCTATGAAGATCTACTTTCCTTTTGGGGAGAAGATGAATTGCACCTGCTTCCCAATCGCGATCTGGTTGCAGGTGAAGAAACTTATGGCTATAGCCGGGAAACTTGGGAACAGCGTATGGAAGCTTTGGAACTCATGTCTCATCAAAACCAGAGGATTTTTATTGCGCCGGTGAATGCATTACTGTTTAGGATGATGCCCTATAGCCAGTGGCAAGAACATATAATCCCTGTGGAGCAGGGGCAAGAATTGTACCGGGATTTATTTCTGGAAAACCTGGTGTCAATGGGGTATGAGCGAGTTCCGTTAATTGAGGGCAAGGGGCAATTTAGTGTCCGTGGTGATATTCTCGATGTATTCCCTCCCGGGTGGGAGAATCCGGTGCGCATAGAACTTTTTGATAATATGGTTGAGTCATTGCGAATTTTTGATTGTAATACCCAGCGCTCCCTTCAGTATCTTTCCCGGGTGGAAATATTTCCTGCCGGGGAAGTTTTGTTACCTCCTGAATTGCGCAAGAAAGCCTTTGCCCTAATTGAAGAAGAGCTGGCAAAAACAACAACGAAGTTGAACCAAAATCACCGCGAAGAAACTGCAACGACTTTGAAGGAAAAAGTTTATCACCACATGGAAATAATGAAAAATAGTATTTTGCAGGAAAGTATGTACCCGTACTTTACTTACTTCTATGAAGAGGGAGATAGTTGGCTGGATTATCTCCCTGACGATTCCATGGTCATTGTGGATGAACCCGCCCGGACAAAAGAAGCAGCAGAAACTTTTGCTGACAGAGCCCGGGATTTGCAGAAAGATCATTTATTGCAGGGCAAAACCATTAGCAGCAATATGGGAATGGTTTGGGAACTGGAAGAGATGTTGGCTCGGTTGAGCTCCCCTTTGCTTTATTTTGCACTATTTAACGTTTCCGGGCTCAAAGTTCCTCGTAATCATACTTTAAATTTTTCCGGAAAAGATGTACCGACCTACTATGGTCAGTGGAGGTTACTGCGTAGCGAGATAGAAAGGTGGCGGGAAGAAGGTTACCGTATCTTTATTCTGTCGCCGGAAGAAAACCAGGCCGAGGCTCTTTTCAAGCATTTGAGGGACCAAGATTTTACCATAAAAAAAATGCTTGACCCCGGGCAATTAGAAAATGTTTATGATGGAGGAAATGCAGTTTTAACGGTAGGCAATTTACATAACGGGTTTTATATTCCTTCCATAAGGGTTGCAGTTGTAACTGAACAAGAGCTATTACCCAAGAAAAAGAAAAAGAAAAGAATATCCCGTAGTAAAGAAGGCAAAACTCTTCGCCATCACCAGGAACTGTCGGTGGGAGATTATGTAGTGCACGAACATCATGGAATAGGACAGTATCTGGGTGTGCAGACCCTGGAAGTAGAAAACACCAAAAGAGACTACCTACATATCCGATACGCCAAGGGAGATAAATTGTTTGTCCCCATTGACCAGATTGAATTGATTCAGAGATATATCGGTGTAGAGGGTAAAACTCCTAAATTACACCGGCTGGGCAGTGATGAATGGAACAGAGCAAAGAAAAAGGTGCGTGCATCAGTCCAGGAGTTAGCTCAGGATTTACTGTCTATATATAGCAGTCGCGAGTCCATACAGGGTCATGCTTTTTCCATGGAAAATCCCTGGCAGACAGAGTTTGAATCTTTTTTCCCATACGAGGAAACACCGGATCAGTTACAAGCCATTCAGGAAGTAAGAAAGGATTTAGCTCAAAGCAAGCCCATGGATCGCCTGCTTTGCGGCGATGTCGGCTATGGGAAAACAGAAGTAGCTATGCGGGCAGCTTTTGACGTGGTAATGGAGGGCAAACAAGTAGCTGTTCTTGCTCCTACAACCGTGCTTGCTCAGCAGCATTACCGCAACTTTATTGAAAGGTTTGCTCCTTTCCCGGTGGAAATTTCTCTTTTAAGCAGGTTTCGTAGTACTGCCCAGCAAAAGGAGACTCTGGAAAAATTAAGTGAGGGAAAAGTAGACATTCTGATTGGGACTCACCGTTTGCTTTCTAATGATGTTAATTTCAAAGATCTTGGATTGATCATCATAGACGAGGAGCACCGCTTTGGAGTGCGCCATAAAGAGAAGCTAAAAAAAATGCGCCTGGATGTAGATGTTCTTACTCTCACTGCCACACCTATTCCACGGACTTTGCATATGTCACTGGTTGGAGCCAGGGATTTGAGTTTGATAGAAACCCCGCCGGAAAATCGTTATCCCGTCCAGACTTATGTCCTGGAATACTCGGACCAGGTTGTTAAAGAAGCAATTACGCGAGAGTTGGAACGTCATGGGCAGGTTTATTATGTTTTTAACCGGGTACAGAACATTGAAAAATGGGCGCAAAAGGTGCGGGATCTGGTGCCTCAAGCCAGGATTGCTGTAGCCCATGGGCAAATGAGCGAAACCAGGCTGGAAAAAGTAATGCATGCTTTTTGGGAAGGGCAATACGATGTGTTGTTGTCAACCACTATAATAGAAGCAGGTTTGGATATCCCTAATGTAAACACGTTGATCATCTATGATGCCGATCGTTTCGGGCTGGCTCAGTTATACCAGTTGAGGGGCCGCGTAGGTCGTTCTAACCGATTGGCTTATGCCTATTTGACTTTCCAGAAAGAGAAAATTCTTTCTGAAGCAGCCGAAAAAAGATTGCAAGCTATTAAAGAGTTTGCTGAACTTGGTTCGGGATTTAAGATTGCTTTGCGAGATCTGGAAATAAGAGGAGCAGGGAACATTTTGGGGCCGGAACAGCATGGATTTATGGCGGAAGTCGGTTTCGAGTTGTATTGTCAGATGCTTGAAGAAGCAGTAAGGGCTTACCGGGGGGAGAAGACTGCTCCAGAAACCATTACATCCCCTCGCCTGGATTTGAAAATAAGCGCTTACTTGCCCAGTTCATATATACCTGATCAGGAACAAAAAGTTGACCTTTACCAGCGCATATATGCCCTGGATTCGCCGGAAAAAGTAGAAGAGATTGAAGCCGAACTGGTAGATCGTTTCGGGACTCTTCCCCTGGAAGTTGAAAATCTTTTAATGATTGCTCGTTTGCGTATTTTAGCATCAGAACTAAGAATAACCTCTATTCATTATGAAAAGGGCGAAGTGTATCTCAAGTTTGACTCTGACCAGGAAGTTGATACGCTTAAACTTTACCGCCTTGTCAAACAGTATCCTGGAAAGATGTCTTTGCAAACCGGGAAAGGAGTTACTTTGAAAATAAAGCCCCATAAAGAGAAAGTTAATTTGGCAGAATTAGAACAGTTTTTGAACAAAGCCCGGGAAGTTGTTATTTAATACTACACTACTCATAATTAGCTGTTGTTTATCTAAAAAATTAATGCTGTTAGTGGGTTATAAATGGGTCATAAATGAGTTAAAAATAGGTTATAAATTTCCGTAGTATGTGAATAAAACCCTATATCCGGTTGAATACTAAGATAGAAGTTTTATTACTGCACAATAAAAGGAGGATTGGTCCTCGTGAAAGCAACCGGAATAGTCAGGCGTATCGATGATTTAGGAAGGGTAGTAATCCCCAAAGAGATTCGCAGAACCATGAAAATAAGAGAAGGGGATCCTTTAGAAATATTTGTGGATAGGGAAGGAGAAGTTATCTTAAAAAAATACTCACCCATTGGTGAGTTGGGAGAATTTGCCCAGGAGTATGCTGATTCCATCAATGAAGCAACTAATAAGGTAGCATGCATTTGCGATCGTGATACTATTATTGCTGTATCCGGGGCGCCCAAAAAAGAGTTCGTAAACCGCCCCTTGAATCCTGCAATAGATAAAGTCATGGAGACTCGTCGCAGCGTGCTTATAAATGACACCTCAGAGCATCCCCTTTATCGCGAGGAGGATGCGGTTTCCAAATTTGTGCATGAAGTTATTGCACCGGTAGTTTCGGAAGGAGACCCTATCGGGGCAGTAATTTTGGGAACCAGAACTCAAGATGACAAGATGGGTGATATGGAGTTAAAACTGGTGGAAACAGCGGCTTTCTTTTTGGCAAAACAAATGGAGCAATAATATGACTTTAGATTGATTTTAGATTTGAGAGGTGTTTGAGAGAGGTATTTGGGAAAGGTGTATGAGCATGGTATAGCATGGTATTAAATATGTTATTAGATATTGAAAGGCATTTAAGAAGGTAATTAGCAAAATATAAGAGAATAAAGAATAAAGAATAAAGAAAGAATGAAGCTATGAACAAGAAAGAAAGAAGAAAGAAGGAAGAAAGAAGCAGGAAGCATATTTAGTAGGGTGTTCGATATAGGAGTAAGTCGGGGGAAAGGAATCGGTTTTGGCTAGTAGTACATTTGTTAAGGGTGCTATAGTACTTGCCTATACGGGAGTAACAGTCAAACTCATCGGGGCAGTCATGCGGATTATTCTGGCTGCACTGATGGGTGATGAGGGGATCGGTCTTTATCAAATGGCGTTCCCCGTATATGCAACTTTGCTTACCATCTCTACTGCAGGTATACCGGTAGCTATTTCCAAACTGGTATCGGAGAAGTTGGCATTAGAGGATCCTGGTGGAGCTTATCGCGTATATCAAGTTGCGCTGGTTATCCTCACGGCCAGCGGATTGACGATATCCTTGCTTTTAGCTGTTGGTGCTGGCTATTTTGCAGAAAATGTGGCAGGAAACCCTCAGGCCAGGTTGCCAATACTGGCCATTTCTCCGGCTATATTTTTTGTAACCATTATGTCTGCAATGCGAGGCTTTTTCCAGGGACACCAGCATATGGTTCCCACAGCTATCTCCCAATTTGTTGAACAGGTAGCCAGGGTGGTTACTTCTATTGGCCTGGTAGTGGTTTTGCTTCCGGTAAGCCTGGAATATGCTGCAGCCGGTGCTGCTTTTGGTGCCGTAAGTGGTGGTGCCATAGGACTACTGGTATTAATAATCATCTATTATCGAAAAAAATCTGAGTTTTCAAGTATCGTATATGCCCAGTCAGTTGGAAAGAAACAGAATAATACCAGGGATGTTGTGAATAGAGTGATCAGCCTCTCGATACCTATTACCCTGGCTTCTATTATGTTGCCACTTATCAATTTGCTAGACCTGGGGATAGGGGTTAACAGGTTGCTTGATCTGGGCTTGACTACGGAAAGAGCCACAGCTTTATATGGACAGCTGACCGGAATGGGAATGTCTCTGATGCAACTCCCTACAGCCTTAATTATTGCGTTAACTATAAGCTTGGTTCCTGCTGTGTCTGAAGCTTTTGCCCTGGATAATGATTCTCTGCTCCGGCATCGTCTGAATATTTCTACCAGGTTGACAGTTTTATTTGCCCTCCCTTCTGCTACAGGGCTTTTTTTACTATCGCTTCCCCAACTTAATAATGCGGTAACAGTTTTATTGTATAACAATGCAGAAGCAGCTTATCCACTTTCTATTTTGGCATGGGGAGTGCTGTTTTTTTCTTTTCACCTTACTACCACTGGAACTCTCCAGGGCATGGGGTATCCTATTTTGCCTGTTAAGAATATGGCCATAGGAATTTCGGTCAAAGCTTTACTAACCTGGTTTTTAACTGGCATACCGGAAGTAAATATCGGAGGTGCTGCCCTGGCGACAGTAGCCTGTTTTGCTGTAGTGGCGGTGTTGAATATGTGGCGAGTTGCTCGTTTAACCGGTTATCGCTATCGCCTGGGAGAGCTTTTTACCAAGCCTATTGTTTCAGTATTAGGCATGGTAGTATCCGTAATTTTGGTGTACAGGCTTACCTTCTTTTTGGCCATGGATTACTTGTCTTTTTCGCTTGCTAATGCCTTAGCTACTGTGGCTTGTGTTATTGTCGGGGCCTTTGTTTATTTGATTTTACTTCTTCTGCTGGGATGGCTAACAGAAGCTGAGCTTGGTTCCATTCCTAATGTTGGGGAGAAATTGCTCAAGTGGGCACGCAAGTATAACTTGATAAAAGAGCAGGGATAATTATCAAGTTAAATAAAGGAGGTTGGGTAAATTGGAGGAAGCTTTGGGTAAAGCAATAAAAGAGATAATCGATAGAGAGCCGGGTGGAGTCACAATTTTTGATGTAACAGATCTTAATTCGCTTCAGGAACCATTTCCGCATCATTTTTTTGTTCGTAATAGCCTTAAGGAGTGGGATTTTTCCGCTATAAAAAATTTACTGCAAAAAATTTATCCTTCCCAGTATCCGGTTATGGTATTTGTAAGCAACAAGGATATTATAACCCAAATTAATGATAACTCCGGGGAAAGCTGGACTTCATTATCTAAACTTCCTCAGCTAAGTAGTAATAAAGATTTTCTTTTTTTATACCTTCCTCCTTTTAAAGAACACAGTGTAGGCGAGTTGATGGGGGTTATGGAAAAACTGAGAGGTGAAAATGGTTGCCCCTGGGATCAACAGCAAGATCATCAAAGTTTAAGGCCTTACGTTATAGAAGAGGCTTATGAAGTAGTCGAAGCAATCGAACAAGGCAATATGGAATTACTTCAGGAAGAGCTGGGTGATTTGTTATTGCAGGTAATATTTCATGCCCAATTAGGGCGAGAATCGGGTCTGTTTAAACTTCCGGATGTTGTTCAAAAAGTTATTACCAAGCTTATTCGTCGTCACCCTCATGTTTTTTCTTCTACAGAAGCATCCACTGCTGGCGAAGTTCTGGTTAATTGGGAAGAAATCAAAAAGCAGGAAAAATCACCTAATGCGCAAAAACAGGGAGTTCTTCAGGTGGATCCGTCTTTGCCAGCTTTGATGAAGGCAGAAAAAGTTCAGTCTAAAGCATCAAGGGTAGGTTTCGATTGGGACTCTTTAAAAGGCCCGTTGCAGAAGCTTAAAGAGGAAATAAATGAGCTGGAAGATGCATATCATGGGGGTCATGGGGAAAAAATAGAAGAAATAGAAGGAGAATTGGGCGACTTGCTTTTTAGTATAGTAAATGTTTCCCGCTTTCTGGGTATTAATCCAGAAACTGCTTTAAATGCCACTGTAAATAAATTTAAGAATAGATTTGCTTATATAGAAGCGAAAGTAGCCGAAGAGGGCAATGATATGAAAACTTATCACATCGACCAGTTAGAAAACTGGTGGCAGGAGGCGAAAAAAAAGCAGAGTGATGACAAAAACAATGGTAATGGTGCAAATTAACGCAGGAGGCTGGGGTGCAAATCAAATAATATTAAGGAGGGATGGTTTTGAATAAATCTGATCTGGTAGATGATATTGCTGGAAGAAGTGGTGTTTCTAAAAAGGATATAGATAATGTGGTTAAGGCTTTGTTTGAAAGTGTTGGAGAAGCCTTATCCAGAGAAGAAAAAGTACAACTGGTTGGGTTTGGCACATTTGAGGTGCGCCATCGCCAGGCAAGAACAGGCAGAAACCCTGCCACAAAGGAGATAATAGAGATCCCCGCAACAAAGGTTCCCGTTTTCAAGCCGGGAAAATCACTCAAAGAACAGGTAAAATAACCCGGGACGCAGGGACAGGTCCCTTGTCCCACCTTCTGGGACGCGGGACGCGGGGACAGGTCCCTTGTCCCACTTTTTTTCTAACTGCTTTATTAATTTGGTTCCTAGTCTAAATTTTTGTGAGCCGAGTATAAAAGGATGTGTAAAGCGTAAACGGGCAGAATATGCATATTCTGCTCAAAGGCGCAAAATTCGCAAGTGTGCACTAGGTGTGCCCTCTTATTTTAAATTTGAGCTTAGGGATGCGCATTATGGGCAAAGATGCAGAAAACGCAACCGGTCAGACCGTGCAGAAGGCGCAGCTTTTCAATACTTGCAGCACTCCTGTAGAGACGCAAGTCGGGCAAAAAGAAAGAGGGGCGCAGGTCGGGATGCTTGGCTCTGCTCCTGATCGTATCGCAGGCCATAGGCACGGTTCAGCTTTCGGTGGAGCCGGGGTTTCCTCGTCATTCGACAATCGTGTCTCAGGGTCTCAGTGGCTTACATCCTGTAAGC
>PWGT01000091.1 GCA_003554535.1 Syntrophomonadaceae bacterium
GTGACTTACAGCCAGGGGAATGAACCATATCGAAAAGTTGTTATTGCTCCCCGGTAAAAAAAAAAATATGAATTGTTGCCGCACTGGTCCACAATAAATGGGGAGTGCGGCTTTTAGTATGAAAAACCGTCGTCCGGGTCGATCCCGGCGGCCGACGTCCTGTCGGCCGGACCGCCCGAGGACCTTCGGTCACCAAGCGCCTTTGGCCACAGAGACCAACGTCGCCGGACGAATGCGCCAACTCCCCGGTTAGGGGGCGGGAAGTTGAAAACCAGCACTTCGACACAGTAAGCAAGGTTTTTCATCCCCCGTTGTGGCTCGATAGAGCCGTGGCGGTTAGTATGGATCGGTTATTAAGGCAGTGAGGATAAATGGAAATATTTAAAGTGGAAAAATTATTTTCTTTTCACATAAGAGGAGGCGTAAAGATGTCGCCAAAAATCCAGGACATGGATAATAAAACCATCGTTGCCTTGTCGACTCCACCAGGAGAAGGTGGAATTGGTATTATCCGTTTGAGCGGCTCAGCAGCATTGAAGATCGCGAAACAATATTTCGCCTTCAAAACCAAACAGGGTGGATTGAAAAAAGCAGATGATAAATTTAAATTTAAGCCTCGAAAACTATATTATGGTTATTTCCTGGATGAACAGGGCGAGGAAATTGATGAAGTTTTGTTAAGCTATATGGCTGCGCCTAACTCCTACACTTGTGAAGATGTGGTGGAAATCAATGTCCATGGGGGAATTATTTCTGTTCGTAAAATATTGGAGTTGATGCTCCAGGGTGGGGCCAGGTTGGCAGAACCAGGGGAATTCACCCGCCGGGCTTATATTAATGGAAGAATTGACCTGGTTCAGGCAGAAAGCACACTGGCTTTAATCCGGGCAAAAACAGATAAAGGGATGAAAGCAGCCCTGCAGGGAGTAAAAGGCAATTTATCAAAAACTATTAGCAAGTTGCGCAATCAATTGCTGGAAGTGGCAGCGGAAATTGAAGTAAACGTAGATTTTCCCCATGATGATATAGAAAGGGAAGTCAAGCATAGAAAAGATATGGAAAATCAAATTCAAGAAGTCTACGATCAAGTGCAAAAATTAATTGAAAAACATAAAGCGGGTAAAGTTTTGCACGAAGGATTAAAAACAGTTATTGCTGGGAAACCAAATGTTGGAAAATCTTCATTATATAATATTTTAATTGGTGAAGACAGGGCACTGGTAACGGATATTCCAGGGACGACAAGGGATTTATTGATGGATTATATAAACATTAAAGGAGTTCCTTTAAGAATTATTGATACCGCAGGAATCAGATCTGATGGCTCGATTGCTGACAAAGTCGAACAACTGGGAGTAAATTATTCACGTCAAGCCCTGGAAGAAGCCGATTTAATTATTTTTGTTGTAGATGCAGAGACAGGAATAACACCAGAAGACCGAGTTGTTTATCAATATATGGTTAATAATTCAGAAGCAGCAAGGATTATTTTCGTTAATAAAATGGATTTAAACAACACTATTCAAGAGGAAGAGATAATAGAGGCATTACAGGATGATGTAATTGTTTATGCTTCCCTGTTGCATGAACAAGGGCTGGAGGAACTGGAGCAAGCCATCTTAAATACAACTTATGCAGGGTCGATTAAAGGAGAAGAGGGTACACTGGTATTAGAAGCCAGGCAGGGAGAACTTTTACAGAAAGCTGCAGCCTCATTAAAAGAAGCACTTGTTTCGATCCAGGATGAAATGCCGATGGATTTAATTACTATTGATTTGAATCATTCTCATGGTTGTTTGGGTGAAATTATTGGCGATAACATGAAAGCAGATTTGCTGGATGTTATTTTTAGTCGGTTTTGTATCGGAAAATAATTACTTGCTAAGGCGGTTTAAGGTGAATAACCAGGTTACAACAGATCAAATAGCAGATTTTTTTAAACAGCGTCAAATCGAATTAAAGGATCAACAGGCGCAAAAAATAGTGCAATACCTTGTTTTATTGAAAAATGAAAACCAACGAATCAACCTTACACGCATCACAGAAAATGAACACATACTGGAAGAACACTTTTTTGATTCCCTAGCAGGCCTGACAGCAGGTGAATACTTTATCGGGGATAATTTGGTGGATACCGGCACAGGTGCCGGTTTTCCCGGTCTGCCAATTAAATTGCTATACCCGGAGCTACAGTTGACACTGCTGGAAGCAGCAGGAAAAAAAGCAGCTTTTTTGCGGTTACTGGTGAGAGAACTTAAGCTTGATGGAGTCCAGGTAATTCAGCAGCGGTCAGAAGATTTTGGTCAAAATGAAGGGAGAGAAGCTTTCAACTGGGCTGTAGCCAGGGCATTAGCCTCGCTGGCTACAGGTCTGGAACTGGTTTTACCGCTGGTTAAAATTGGGGGTTTTTTCTGGGCTTATAAAGGGCAAGAATACCGGGAAGAACTTCAAGCGGCAGAAAAAGCCCTTCAAAAATGTGGAGGAAAACTGGAAAATATTATTCCTTATACATTGCACCAAGGTACGGTACAGCGTCATATTCTGGTGTTTAAAAAAATCCAGGCAACAGATAGCTCCCTTCCCAGGAGAAGTGGGGTTCCACACAAACGTCCTATTTTATAATTATTGTTTAAGCATAGTAAATAATTGAAGATATCATTGGGATAAAAGGCAAACAAAGAAAATTCTTTTTTAATCTTGCTGGGAAGGGATGCCAGCCTCTGTGTCGAATAATTACAAATATTAATCAATATGGTGTAATTTTTAATGATTTTAATGAAAGGGTGGGGGATAACATGAAAGAACATTTTGAAAAAATATTGGGACTGCAAAATAAAGTACATAACAACGAAGAGATAAAGAATATATCCTTAAACCGAATAAAAACAAACCCATACCAACCTAGAAAAAACTTTGAAAATGAAAAGATAGAAGAATTGGCCCAATCGATAAAAACTTATGGACTTCTTCAGCCGATCATTATCACCGGTGAAAAGGATGAGTTTTTTATTGTTGCTGGAGAGAGAAGATACCTGGCTTGCAAAATGTTGGGCTGGGAAGAGATACCAGTCATATTTCGTGATTACCCTCATAGTTCCATGGCAGCCGTAGCGTTAATTGAAAATATTCAAAGAGAAGACTTGAACTTTCTGGAAGAAGCCCAGGGCTATCAGCGTTTAATGGAAGAATTCAATTTAACCCAGGAAGTCCTGGCGCAAAGACTGGGCAAAAGCCAATCTACCATTGCTAATAAATTAAGGTTACTCAAGCTTCCTGAAGAAATAAAAGCTTTATTAAAAGAAGAAAAACTATCTGAGAGGCATGCCCGCGCTTTATTAAAACTTGATTCTGCAGAACAGCAAAAAGAAACGGTTAAGTTAATCATGGAAGCCGGGATGAATGTGAAAGAAACAGAAAAGCTCATCGAAGATATGCATAAAGAAAAAGATAAACAAAAACCGTCCACTCAAAGCGGAGGCCAGGTTTTACAAAAAAAAGTTGTTGTCAGAGATGCCAGGATATTTTTAAATACGGTCAGACAGGCCGTAAAAATTATCAAGCGTTCGGGTCTAAATCCTCAAATGGAAGAGGTGGAAGAAGACGAATACTGGGAAGTGCGTATTCGACTGCCTAAGGGAGAAAATCGAAAAAATGCGGCCAGGGAATAAACATCGATCATTTTTTCTTTTCTTGCAAAATCAAACCGGGAAACCGGTTTTATTTTTTAGAGAAGGAACTTTCTTCATTATTAACGAATAATACCAAAATAAATCAAATGTTCATGGCAGTAAACGAGGTGAAAGAAATGCAGGGAGTTTTGGCAGTAACC
The DNA here is from genome assembly GCA_003554535.1 of Syntrophomonadaceae bacterium. The sequence goes on from PWGT01000091.1 coordinate 3,830, forward strand.
AATCAAAAAGGAGGTGTAGGGAAAACAACCACAGCTGTTAACTTAAGCGCTTACCTGGCCAGCATGGGTAAGAAATTGTTGCTGCTGGACATTGATCCCCAGGGTAACACTACAAGTGGAATTGGACTGGATAAAGATAAGTTGCAGGGCTGCATTTACGATGCTTTAATAAATGAAGTTTTTGTTGAGAATGTTATCTACAAAACAAAACAAAAGAATCTGGATATTATCCCCGCGACCATACAGCTGGCCGGTGCAGAAATTGAACTGGTCCCTACACTTTCCCGGGAAGTAAGACTAAGAACGGTCATTGAACCGGTACGAGAAAGATATGATTTCATTATTATTGACTGCCCTCCATCATTAGGACTTTTGACGTTAAACGCTCTTACCGCAGCCGATGCTGTCTTAGTTCCGATCCAGTGTGAATATTATGCCTTAGAAGGTTTAGGGCAACTGGTAAACACCATCAACCTGGTCAAAAAACATTTAAATAAAAGCCTCAAAATTGGAGGCGTCTTGCTGACCATGCATGATGTACGGACAAACCTTTCGGAGCAAGTCGCAGAAGAGGTGAGAAAATACTTTGGGGAATTAGTTTTTCAATCTGTTATTCCAAGAAGTGTCCGGTTAAGCGAAGCACCGAGCCATGGAAAAGCTATTTTGGATTATGACCCGAAAAGCAAAGGGGCAGAAATATACGAAGACTTGGCCGAGGAGGTGATTAATCGGTGAGCAATAAAAAAAAGCAATCCAAGGGGCTGGGGAAGGGGTTGGGCGCCATCTTTCCTGAAATTCACTCAGAAGAAGCAGAATCAGAGGAAAGTGGCAAAGTTGTAGAAATTCCCCTGGATCAAATTGCTCCAAATCCCAGACAACCGAGAAAAGAATTTAACCAGGAAAAATTAGAAGAACTGGCAGATACTATTGCCACGCATGGTGTTATACAGCCTGTAGTAGTACAAAAATCCGGTGATGGTTTTATTTTAATCGCAGGTGAAAGGAGAGTTCGTGCTTCGCAAATTGCAGGTTTGACCAGCATTCCAGCCCTCGTTAAAGAATATAGCAGCTCGGAACTGATGGAGATAACCTTGGTAGAAAACCTGCAAAGAGAGGATTTGAATCCTATTGAAGAAGCTCTGGCATATCATCAACTTATTGAAGAGTTTGGATTGACCCAGGAGAACTTGGCCAAAAGACTGGGAAGGAGCCGATCAGCCATTACAAATTCGCTGCGACTCCTGACAATGGCCGATACATTAAAGCATTATCTGCTGGAAGGAAAACTGACTGCGGGGCAGATTCGTCCCATGCTGGCTCTGGAGAGCGTTAAAGAGCAGGAGGAATTGGCAAAAAATGCGGCAAAAAATCAGTGGAGCGCTCGTAAAATTGAGCAGATCGTAAAAAATTCAAAAGATGCAAGCAAAGATAAAAAAGAAGTGAAAAAAGAAGTAAATGAAAATGAGGACCCTGTCCAGCAAATGATGCAGCAGGAACTTGAAGAAAAAATAAGAAGAAAATATGGCACTAAAGTAGCCATAAAAAAAGGTGTCAAGGAAGGAAAAATAGAGCTCTTCTATTACGGAAATGACGATCTGGAAAGACTGGTAAGTTTATTGTTGAATGATGAAGAAACATGATGTTTCACGTGAAACAATAGGATAATAAAGCCGCAAAAATGCTTAGGCAGCGTTGCTTTCTGTGAAAGCAGCTAAACAGATACAAGGATTAATACGGAGACTGGCCCTAGGGGTCATTTTTTTTGTATGAAAATGGAGTTTTAAGTTTCCCGGCATCGGCTCCGGTTATCTTCGCGGCAAAGCGCTAGGGCTCAGTTAAAGCTTCCGCAGGCCGACCTGCAAACTTAAACATCCTGCCACGGTTGCAAACGGCGGGCGTCCATGCCCGCCGGGTTGTTTCCTGTGCTTTCACTTAGCCAAGCGCTTATAGCCGCTTAACAAAGTAGCCGATACAGGGAAAGCGGACCCCCTCCAGGCGGAAGCGGTTTTGAAAACCATTTTAGTCCCCTGCCCAAGGCCCGGCAAGGCCCGGATGGGCCGTGACAGTTAGTATTAAAAAACGTGTTTTGGCGCAGCCATCCGGGCGACTGGGTAACTCTGTGGAAGGCGCTGAAATTCTCTTTTGTTAAACATTTACTTTGATATTTTTAGTCAATACTTCAATACCATATTTAAGTTATATCGGGGTGCATTGGTTAAAAATCAACAATCAACTCAATCCAAAAATTAAAATTGTATACTCGTTATTTTATACAAATTAAGAAGGATCTTTAAGGTAAATAGAGAATTTCTTTATTTTGGAATGTCTTAACGAATTGAAATGAGTTGAAGCAGCAGAATCCCCGTAGTGGAGGTGAAGGAAGCGTGTCTGATAAAGAGAAAAAACGATATTTTACGATTATGATCATACCTCACAACGAAGAATCGGTTTTAAACTTGCGAATACCAATGTATTTCTTTCAGTTTTTAAGTATTGTATTAATAGGCGGACTCATTGCTGTCTTTATCTGGTTTAACTCCCTTTGGAAATTGCAATCTGATGCTGCAGAAAGCAGTCAGTTACGCACCGAGAACCGTACTTTACAAGAAGATATTGATCAAATGGCACAGGAAACAGAAGAGCTTGTGGAATATGTCAAGCATTTGGAACAGTTGACCATGGAAGTTCGTCAGATGGTTGATCTGCCAGTTGATGAACAGCAAGAGCATGAGGTTCTCACTTATTTGGGGGATAATGAACAGGGTAGAATCCTGGCTAGCCGTGGAGGCAACCCGGTTATTGAGCGGAACCAGGCAAATATTTCCCACCTACATAGTTTTCTGCCTGAGTTAAGTGAAGATCTCTTCCAGTTAAAAGAGGATGTCACTGATTACAAACTTGAAATGGCAGCAACTCCATCGATTTGGCCGACACAGGGGCGGGTTACTTCAGAATTTGGCCCACGGTCAGCACCTTTTTCCGGGAGAAGGGAGTTTCACTATGGTATAGATATTGCCGGTCCACGTGGAACTCCAATCTATGCCGTTGCCGATGGAATTATTGACCTGGCTACATACAGGAGGGGCTTGGGTAATACGGTCATTATTGAACACGGTTATGGTTACCGAACGGTTTATGCGCACTTATCTGATTTTGAAGTATCAGAAGGACAGGAAATTGAAGAAGGTGAGTTAATTGGTTCCATGGGAAGTACGGGTTTTAGTACTGGACCTCACTTACACTATGAAGTGCATGTTGATGGCGTCGCAGTAGAGCCAAGGGACTATTTGCCTTAGTATGAAAATGGAGTTTTAAGTTTCCCGGTATCGGCTCCGGTTATCTTCGCGGCAAAGTGCTAGGGACTGCTTTATTCCCATTCCCTGTTTTGCCTCGCTAAAAGCGTTGGCAGGCAATAGTAAAATAAAGATCAAGTATACTTATTTGAAACGAGGCGATAGGTTTGTTTAAAAAGAAAAAAGGCGCTGACCCACGAAAGATTGATACCTTAATAGGTAAAGATACCAGTATGACAGGTACGTTAGATGCTAAAGGAACAATAAGAATTGATGGATCTTTTGAAGGGAAGGTTTCTTCTCAAAGTGATGTTATTATAGGAGGAAATGCTTCCGTGAAAGCAAACGTGAAAGGGAAGAATGTGACTCTGGCCGGGAAGCTAGAAGGCGATGTTGATGTAGAAAATAAGCTGGAGATATTGAATAAAGGGGCATTGCACGGCGATATCAAGACGGGACTTCTTACAGTGGAAGAAGGAGGTTATTTTACAGGACTATGTAATATGACCGATAACGGTAAAAAACCCTTTAACCCTACTCAGAAAAAGTATACTCAACAAGAAAATATAGACTCTGAAGAAAATGAAAAAGAGAACCAGGAAGCCGTTACTTCGGGTTCATCTTCGAGTTCAATGGATAATAAAGTTGAAAGTAACGTTCCGGAAGAAAAAGGGAAAGGTAAAGGTAAAGGAAAAGGGAAAGAAATTCAAGGTAAGCAGTCAGGTAAAAAGTAACTAAAGCTTCTTCAATTCAATTTCGGTAAGGGCGTTGAATATTCCCCTGGCGATAAATCGAGACATTGGTATTACGGTGCCCAGGCGCGTATTTTGCAGCACCATGAATTCCATTGCCCCTCCCACGTTAACGATACCCGTAATGAATATATCACCAACAGGGGGCAAATTCTTTTTTACACCTGCCCCAGGAATTAAACTTCCTTTTCCAACCTCCAGAAAACCGATCTTTTCTTTTCGGCCCAGGCATGCATCAACAGCAGCAATTGCTGGAGAATTATAATCATGATTAATTTGTTCCAGGGTAGCAGCCAAATTAAGAGCATGCACGGGATAAGAGATTGTCCCTAAAATTGTGCATCGGCCTGGATTTAACTCTTCAAGTATTGATCCCGTCATAGGTCCGAGCGAATCCCCGGTACATCGGTCGCTTCCAATACAAAGAATGATTAGCTGTTCATGACTACTAAACAGATTAGTAAACAAATAGGTCAGGGTTAAGCTAAACTGAGAAAGAGACTCTTGCTTGCCTGGATCTATAGTGGAAAAAAAAGGCGGGGTCGGTTTATTTTTTTTTCTAAGCGTGAGGTTCATTTGGGTCCTCCTGTTAGTATGAAAATGGAGTATTAAATTTCCCGGTATCGGCTCCGGTTATCTTCGCGGCAAAGCGCTAGGGCTCAGTTCAAGCTTCCCGCCGGCTGACCTGCAAACTTAGGCATCCTGCCACGGTTGCAGGCGGCGGGCGTCCATGCCCGCCGGGCCGACTCCCAGCTTTCACTTCGCCAAGCGCTTTTA
>PWGT01000045.1 GCA_003554535.1 Syntrophomonadaceae bacterium
AAAGGTGTTTCCGATAAGCCGGAAGATTTGATCGCTAACAAAGAATTTACAGACATGATTGAGAAAGAAATTGCCGATCACCTGCGCCAAAACTTTGGGGGATATGAAATACCCAAAAAGTTCTTATTTCTAAAGGACGATTTTACAGTAGAAAACGGAATGCTTACCCAAACCTTAAAACTTAAGCGCCGAGTAATTATTCATCATTACCAGGACCAGATCGAATCCCTTTACCAAGAATAATGACGTGACAGGGGACGGTTCTTTGGCACGCACTTGATGATGATGTGAGAGGGGACGGTTCTTTGACACGCATTGGTATGGTATAACATAAAAGCTATAAATGCTTATATATAGAGGTTTTTATTAGAAATCACCCATAAGGGTGATTTCTATTTTTAAGGGGATAAATTAAAATAATAAATATTGAAAATCTATACTTAGGTGGTCAGGGAAGAGTTGGGGAGAGTTTATCTGGAAGAGAAGGGAAGAGAGGTAATATGTATTAAAAATCTATTAAGAATCAAAGAATCATAAGAAGTACAGTCAAGAAGTACAGTCAGTTCTACTTTAAAGAAGATTTGTTTTAATAATTTAAAAGGGGGAAGGTAAATGAAAAAAGTAGTTTTGTTCTCAATTATATTGTTTATGTTTGCTTTGCTTGCAGGATGCGGTGAGGAGGAAGCAGTAAAAGAAGAAGTTAATGATTATGAAGATAAAACAGCAGAAGAACTGGCGGAAGAGATAACGGAAGGAATAATGAAGGGAGATGAAGAATCAACAGCGGACGAAGATGCCAAGCCCCCTGTTGAAGTGATTGAGAGTTTTATTAAAACAGCGAATGAATCGACTTCGGATGAAAGTGTAGTGGGTATAGAGGGAGATGCGCTGGAGGAATATACTAATTCCTGGGATGTTATATCCGGGCTGGAATTAAATCTTTATGATTCTGTCAGTGTAGAGATTCTCGATTATGATCAACATGGCAACCAGGCTGTAGTCAACACTGTTCTAACCAAAGTATCTGCAGATGAGACAGAAGAAAGCGAGTATTTCTTCCGCCTCCGGGTAGAAGAAGTTATGGCCTCTACTCGTGGCCAGTGGATGATAACCGCGCTGGAAGAGGGCCGGGGAGAACTGTTTTAGTGACAGAGTCAGTGACAGGGGACGGTTCTTTGACACGCTTGTAATACCTATAAATGACAAAGAACCGTCCCCTGTCACTGAAAAGGAGGAAGATAGATGTCGGAAACGGGATTAGTTGTTGAGGAAAGAGAATATGTTGGGGTAGGATTGCGATTTGTGGCACAAATCATAGATGCCATAGTATTTTTTGCTATTGGTTATGTTGTCGCTTTTATGACCGGTAATATTACGGAAACAGGTTATCATATTGAAGGAGGGCCAGCTTTTATGCTTTTTGCCCTCGGGTTTCTGTATTTCTGGCTATTGGAAGCTTTTTTGGGGGGAACTCTTGGAAAACTTATTTTGGGTATGCGAGTCCAGATGTATGACGGCAGTGCAATCGGGTTAGTCCCCTCTCTGATCCGCAACATTCTAAGAATCGTGGACGGGCTCTTTATTTATCTTGTGGCTGCCATTTTGGTCTGGTCATCGCCTACAAGGCAACGGCTTGGTGATCGCGTTGCTCAGACAGTTGTAGTGAAAAATAGTTAAGTACTTTAGGGAAAAGGACTCTTAATGTTACTAATAGTTGGTAATATTGTTTATTAACCACCGGTTATCTTCCCATTTCCAGGTATAAGTGGCTTAAGATGAAAATGTCTTAATTGAGTAGTAAATCAAAGAGTTCAAACAAAAATAGCTAAGATATAACTCTAATATTGTTATTTCGAAGTTTTTAATCAGAAATCACCCTTAAGGGTGATTTCTAAATTTACTAAATTAAATTAAAATAGGGAGGGGACAGTTCAGGAGTGACAGGGGAAGTTCTTTGACACGCATATAATACCTATAATGATAGTTTTAGAATTGAATTGAATATGAAAGGTGGGGGGATTATGCCTCGAACCGCAAGACGGATAAGCAGGAGTGGAACATATCATGTGATGTTTCGTGGCAATGAACTGCGGGATATTTTCACAGACAATGAAGACAGAAACAGGTTTTTGCATTTATTAGAAGAGAAAGCTACAGAAGAAGAATTTACTATTTATGCCTATTGTCTTATGCCTAACCATGTCCATATTCTTCTTTCCGGAGAACATGAAGCCTTGGGAAAGCTCATCAAAAGGATAAACACAAGCTTTGTATACTATTTTAATAAAAAGTATGATCGCTTAGGGCACTTGTTTCATGATAGATATAAAAGTCAACCTGTAGAGACAGAAGTCTATTTACTTGCAGCAGTGCGTTATATTCATAATAACCCGGTTAAAGCTGGATTAGCCGAAAAACCCTACGACTACAAGTGGAGCAGTTATCGCAGCTATGTTGATTATCGGCAGGATTCAAAAAATTGTTTTGACCCCCTGTATATATTGAAAATGTTCTCTGAGGACATAGAAAAGGGGAAAAAATTATTTAAGGTATTTTCAAAAGAAAATGAAGCGGATAATTTTGATTTTGTTGATGTTGCTGAAAATGAAATAAAAAATGATAAAGAGATTAAAGGCGAAGCGGCAGCTAGAAAATTTATTGATCATTTTTTAAAGACGAAAAATTTAAAGATTGAGGATCTGCTATGGAAAGATTACGAAGATATAAGAAATGAGCTAATAGTAGAGCTTAGAGAAAGGTCGAACCTTTCTATTAGACAGTTGGCTTCTATCCTGGGAATTGGGAGAGGAATAATTCAGCGGCAGGACAGGCCGGGGGCGAAAAAGTGACAAAGAACCGTCCCCTGTCATCTGTCATTTAATCATCGTCTGAATCGTCATCATCAGCATAATTTTGATAATAATAATAATTATCTTTGGCTGGTGGAGCTTTTCCCTTGTTGAGTAGCATGACTATACCAATAAAAACTGCCATTACCAATATTCCACCTAAAATTTCCATTAGTAAAACCTCTCTTCATGTTTTATTTTTTGCGCGTTGATTTTATATAATATACAACAGCCAACATGAGATGTAAATCACCCTTAAGGGTGATTTTTGAGTTGTAAGCATCTTTTGGTGAAAAATCAAAAATCATAATTGGTAATGTTAATCATAAGAAAATCATAAGTGGTAATATTAATCATAAGTGGTAATGTTGTTTATTAACCACCGGTCATCTTCCCACTCAAGGGTGTAAGTGGCAAATAGTTCGCTGTATGGCCACCCTACATCTACTTCTATAATGGAACCGGTTTTTTCATAATCATAAACATAGATTTCTTCAGCAGTGTATTTTTCGAAGAACGCTTCATCGTCAGCTTTTAGTTCTTCAACCGGGGCTAATTCAAAATCTTGAACGTGACCAGCACTCCTGATATCTTCTGCAATGACTTCAGATACCTGATCGTAATCCGGAGGGGATGATTCTTCTGGTTCATGGGGTTCTTCTGTAGGCGAAACTTCTTCTTGTTGTTCTTGTTCTTCTTGTTGTTCTTGGGGACTGGTTATTTCATTACCGGGTTCTTGTTCTGGAGATAGTTCTCTATCATCTATTACCCCTACTTCATTACTTGTTAAAGATGGTGTTTGAAATTCGTCGCTCCAGAGAATTATTACGGCTCCCAGAAGTATAACAATCCCTATTATTGCCAATATGATAAATGAGCCACTAGATTTTTTTATTTTTTCCATCAGGGTTGCCGAGGATTTTGAATAAGAGGAGGATGCTGCAGAGGATTGGCTGTCATCAATTTGAGATGAAGATTTCTTTTTCAAAGGTGTAGTATTGACAGTTGAACGGGATGTTTGCTTTGAATCTGATTGATCTGCAGGTTGCTGCTGCGACCTCTCCTGTTGTTTTTGTTGTTTTTCTGTCTGGCGCTGTGATTTAACGTCTCCTTTTTGCATTGGCGGCGGAGGGGGAGGTGGTTGTGAAGTTGAATACTCATTAGGTGGTGGTGGGGGAGGTGGAGACGCAAAAGTAAAAATTCCCTCTACATTTTTTGCCGGAACCCATTTTGACATGCCTTCAGACCAGACTAAGTGATCAGGCTTCAACGCGCCTTTGGCAGCCATTTCTTGAAGTTTTTGGGTGGAGTAAGGGCCGCCAGTTTTTCCATTAGCATTTACATACCAATTAGAGCTAATGATTAATTCCTCCTCTCAGATGAACAAATGAATCAAAGGGAATATATTGTTTTGCATATTACTTTTTTTAAATATACAACAGAAAACATGATATGTAAATCACCCACAAAGATTTTACTCATAGCAAAGATTATACTCATAGTAAAGGGTTTTTAGCTACCGCAAGGGATTTTGGCGACTTTGGCGCAGTATCCGCAGAATCATAAAGATGGTTTTTCTGAATAAAATATTTGTCCATATTTTGTCCATTTATTGATTAAGATTCACTAGTTTGCTTTATGTTTACTTTTCTTTTTATATTTATCATGGTGCTTTGGAGGTTGAGATTTAGATTTATAAGGGGCGTTTCCTCCGTTATTTTTACCCGCATAATTTTTCTTTTTTTTAGGCCAGGGTTTTTCCTCAGGGGTAATGTTTACCGGAGTTTCATCCGGTTCTTTGGTAAGCAATTTTAATGCTGCTGCCACTAGTGAAACAGCGTCGTTATCTTCTAGCATTTCCTGGGCAACCTCTTTGTAAGAATGGTGTTCTTTATCTTCGATAACTTGCATCATTTTTTCCATTACCTGGCGCTGCTGCCCTTCCAGCGCATCACTTAGGGAAGGAAGAGGCCTAGAAATAATTTTCCGTTTTATAGTTTTTTCTATCAACTTTAGGTGGCTCATTTCGCGGTGTGTGACCAGAGTGGAGGCAATACCACTTTTGCCCAGCCGCCCAGTTCTTCCAATCCGGTGAACATAACTATCCGGATCCTGGGGAATGTCAAAATTGTAAACGTGAGTTACATCGCTGATATCAAGACCCCGCGCAGCCACATCAGTGGCTACCAGGATTTCGGCAATTCCTTTTTTAAATTTGCGCATAACCTCATCACGCTTAGCCTGGGTAAGATCCCCGTGGATAGCCTCTGCAGGATAGCCACGTTTGTTCAAAGCTTCAAAAAGCTCGTTTACCCGCCGTTTAGTCCGGGCGAAAACTATAGCGCTTTCTGGTGAATGCAAATCTAATAACCGGCAGAGTGTGTCAAATTTTTGTTTTTCGTGGAGTTGATAGTAATATTGTTCGGTATTGGGAACGGTTGCCTCTTTGGTTTTAATGCTGATAAATTCAGGCTCCACCATAAAGTTCCGGGCCAGCTCTTGGATGGGCTTGGGGATGGTTGCTGAAAAGAGCATGGTCTGGCGATTTTCGGGCACGTTGGAAAGTATGTGTTCAATGTCTTCACGAAACCCCATGTTAAGCATTTCGTCTGCTTCATCAAGCACTACAGTAGATATTTGGCTCAACCGTATTAATTTGCGGCGCATGTGGTCCATTAATCTTCCGGGTGTAGCAACAATAATTTGCGGTTTATTTTTTAGTGCTTTAATTTGCCGGTTAATATCTTGGCCGCCGTAAATGGGCAATGCACGTATTTTTTTAAATTGTCCTAAGGTGTTAATTTCTTCAGCTACCTGAACAGCAAGTTCACGGGTGGGAGTGATAACCAGTCCCTGGATCTGTCCCTTTTCTGGCGTGCATCTTTCCACAATAGGGATTCCGAAGGCAGCTGTCTTGCCGGTACCTGTTTGAGCCTGCCCTATAATATCCTTGCCACTCATGGCCATTGGAATGGTCTGTTCCTGGATAGGGGTGGTTTCTTCAAACCCCATGTTATCTGTTGCTTTTATAACCAATTTGCTAAGTTCAAATTCATGAAAAGTAGGCATTTATTTATAATATTCCTCCTGCGTTTTGATATTTTTAAATTAAAATTTAATCTCTACTATAAACCTTTAAATTATACATCTGTAAATACATCTGTAAACAAAAAAGGGCATTTCCATAAAGACTGGAAATGCCCTTCTGCAGCCTTTTATATTTTTTTACAGGGCTACCACTTCGGCGGCTTGTAAACCACGCTCGCCTTCAACAACGTTGAATTCTACGGTTTGACCTTCATCAAGGGTTTTAAATCCTTCACTTTGGATTGCAGAGAAGTGTACAAATACATCTTTCTCTCCTTCTCTTTCGATAAAACCATAACCTTTGTCTGGATTGAACCATTTAACCGTTCCTTGCATTTATCAGAAAACTCCTTTAAAAATAAATTGAATCAAAAAGGGGATACATGGAGAAGATTTGCTTAGAAGATCCTACACTTATATACCTCTTTTCAACACTAAATAAAACTCTATCACACTTTCCAGGAAAAAGCAAACCTTTTTTTAGGGTTTGCTCAGATTTATCGTAACTATTCAGGGGTGACAATTCACCGATAGGCAATAACGTTTGTAGCAGGATTTGTTCATAGCTTGGGAAAGAAGTCCATCGAAGCACCTAGCATAAAAGTTCAAAAGTTTGGCTTAAATTCCCTCCTCCCCTGGCGGGAGGAGGTGGAGGAGGGGGCTTTTATTCAGGACATTTGATAGATTTAGGGTTCTGAGGATTCTGAGTTAAAAATAATTACTTTAGTAGTGTCTTGTTCATAATAATATGCTAATATCATTATAAATAAAAATAATAGAGAGAATAGAGAGATCGAGAGAGAGATTAAAATCAAGCTTTAAATTAATTATTGCCAAATTATTGCCAAATTATTGCCTGTAAAGGAGTAGATTATGACTGATATATATCGCCAATTGACAGAAAAGGCAAGGAGTATGAATGCCCTTGATGTAGTATATTTTTCAATTGATGACATAGAATTTGACAACCGTACTTATCTCAAATGCATATTTGGTTGTGCTCAGTGGGGGCTAAATCACACTTGCCCTTCTCGCCCTGGTTCATTAAAGCCCTGGGAATACAAGCAAATATTTTCTGAGTATGCCTGGGGCCTTATTATACATACCAACAATGTTTCACTCTCCCAGGAAATATCTTTTGAATTGGAACGACAGGCATTCCTGGCGGGCTATTATTTTGCCTTTTCTTTAAGCGATTGTGCTCTTTGCCGGGAATGTGCCGGAGCTCATGGCGAGTTTTGCCGCAATCCCCAAAAAGCACGACCTGCTTTTCACAGTGTAGGGATAGATGTTTTCAAGACTGTGCGCAAGTTTGGTCTGCCAATCGAGACGTTACGTGATAAAAAAGATCCCCAAAACTGGTATTCAGCTGTATTTGTAGAATAATCCCACATATGATATTTGAAATACTTAAACCAAAAAAATTATGAGAATAAGCATTCCCGGCGATTATTAGTCCTCCCTTCATACTTATTATAAAGAGCGTGGGAGGGGGGATTATGTAAAAATTGAAACTAATTAAGAAGGACATATAAGATTTATATAGAAAATAATTATATAGAAGTAGAAGAGAAGATAGAGAAAATTTAGGTATTTCATCTGGTATTGCATCTAATTTAACTTTGCCCGTTAAACAAATTGTCAGATTATACACTTCCCGGAAATCTTCAAAGTCCTAGTTAATTTTGGATATGTCTCAAATATAAGTCTTCAACAAGAAATGTTCAGAATAAATGAAAGGAGGAAAAGTTATGGCGTGGATTCTCAGAGTAAATATGAGGGATCAGAGTGTGAAAGTCGAAGACGTTCCTGGCGATTATGAGCTTTTAGGGGGACGGGCGCTTACTTCTCGTATGGTCTATGATGAAGTTCCTGCTGACTGTCACCCGCTAGGGCCAAACAACAAGATTATCATCTCTCCCGGCGTGGTGACTGGAACTAATGCTCCCAGTTCAGGAAGAGTATCGGTAGGCGGGAAGTCTCCCCTTACTGGTGGAATCAAGGAGTCTAACGCGGGGACTCCGGTGGCTCAGAAACTAGGACGCCTTCAAATTAAGGCCGTGGTTGTGGAAGGACAGCCGGATAAAGAAGGGCCTTGGATTCTCAAGCTTAACAAAGATGGCGGTGAGCTAATTCCTGCTCAGGAACTAAAAGGAAAGCTTACTTCGGAGGTTAATGAGGCGCTTTTTAAAGATTATGGCGAAAAGGCAGGAGTAATTAACATTGGTCCTGCCGGCGAAAATCGTATGTTCATGGCTGGGGTGTGTTTTAACGATAATGAGGGTCGTGCTTCTCGTTACGCCGGCCGGGGAGGCCTGGGAGCTGTTCTGGGAAGCAAAGGAGTCAAAGCGATAGTTATTGATGAGGCTGATGCTCCAAAAGTTGATATAAAGGACCAGGACTTGTTCAAGCAAGGTGTTAAGAAACTGGCAGAAGGGCTTAGAAGTCACGATGTTACCAAGCCTGGAGGAGCATTGAATTCTTTTGGAACGGCTGTGTTAATCAATATTCTTAATGAAGCAGGCGGATTGCCCACTCGCAATTTCAGCGAGGGAGTTTTTGACGGTGCTCAGAAAATTTCTGGCGAGACTATTGCTGATACAGTTAATCAGCGTGGAGGAGCCGGGATGATGGGACACAGCTGCCACCCGGGATGCTTGATTCAGTGTTCTAATGTGTATCCCAAGCCGGA